>PMJE01000603.1 GCA_003157315.1 Myxococcales bacterium
AACGGATCCACGCCCACTTGTCTGCCATCGGACCGGAACGGCGTATCGCTTTCATTCTGCACGTGATCGAGGGACGCCCCATCGAGGAGATCGCGCAGATCGTGGGCGCCAGCCGCATGGCAGTGAAGTCCCGCATCTTCTGGGCGCGGCGGGCGCTGATGGCGCGCGTCCGGCGTGATCCGGCGCTGCGTGAGCTGGCGCCCGGGGAGGAACGGTCATGAAACTGATCGGCTGTGGTCGCACGAGGGCGCTGCTGGCGGCGCGGGCTGCCGGTCTGTCCGCGAGCGAGCGGGACGCCCTGCACGCACATTTGCAGACCTGCGGCGATTGCCGCGAGCAGGCCCACCTGCTCGATGAGATCGTGCTTGCTGTGGGCGTGACGCCGAGCCTGACGCCGGCAGCGCGAGAGCGCACGATCGAGCGCGCCCTGCGACAGGGATTGGAGCAGGCTTGCAAGCCGCCGCCTTTCTGGAAGAGCCGATCGGCATTGGCAGTGGGAACCGTGGTTTTGAGCGGCGCGCTTGCCGCTACCGTCGCCCTGGTGATGATGCGCGGGAGCGAACGCCCGCTGCAGCCCACGCTGGTGGAGCAGCCGAACCTGCGGCCGCAGGAGACGCCGCTGGCGAGCGAGCCACGCGATCTTCCTGCCGGAGTCGAGGTCGCGGTGGCGCACGCGCGCGTGCGTGCCGTGCGTCGCGCGTCGATCTCGTGGAACGAGAAGGCTGCCACGGTGAAACTCGATTCCGGCGCGATCGAACTGGACGTGGATCCCGCGTTGCAACGAGGATTTCGTGTGATCACGGACGCCTTCGTGGTCGAGGTCCTGGGCACGCACTTCACGGTCGACGCCGCTCACGTGGAGGTCTCGCGCGGGACGGTTCGCGTGCTGGCGCCCGACGGCCGTGTCCTGGTCGCACGGTTGCAGATGGGCCAGACATGGTCGCCGCTGCAAGCCGCACCGACAATTTCCGAGCCGGCGGCACAGCCCGAGCGGCGGACGCACGCAACGCAGCCCGCTGATGTCGCCGAGCAACTCGCGCGCGCGCGGCGCGATCTGGCCAATGGCCAGGTAGCACGCGCCGAAAAGGAAGCATCGTCAATTCTCGCGGGGGGAAGAGAAAGGCGACAGGAGGCCGAGGCGCGCACCCTTTTGGCGGAATGCGCGCAGGCGCGGGGCCAGATCGATCAGGCCTTCGCCGCCTACGCCGTCGTGGCCGAACGCTTCGGCGATCTGCCGGCCGGCGAAACCGCGCTGTTTGCCGCCGGAAGAACTTTGGCCGACGCCGGCCGCCGGGTTTCCGCCACGCACTGGCTGCACCGCTATCTCAACAGCTACCCCAGCGGTCGGTTCACTGTCGAAGCGAAAGAACGGCTGGCCGGGTTCGAAAGGAACCAGCCGTGAACTCCCTCAGGAAAGGAATGTCCATGTCAAATACCCGCTGCGGAATCGCGTGGGCAGCCGGGCTTGGTTGCATTCTCATTCTTGCCCCGGCCTGCGTTCAAAGAGACCAGCCACATGGCGCCACCTTTGCCGCGCAGGCAAAGGGCGATGCGGAAAGCGCGGAGGTGCCTATTCCCGCTGACAACGATGCCGGCCTCGGGGGGAACAGTGGCGCCGACGCCAGTCAGCCCAGCCTGGATGGCCACGTGGGGCCGGCAGGACCAGACGGCCCGGTTGTTTCTGGCGCCGACGTCAGTCAACTCAGCCTGGACGGCTACCCTGTGGAACAACCCGACGCCGGTTCAGGAGTCGCCGACGGGGGAGCGGGGACGGACGATGCCGCCGACGCGGGCGTGTTCAAACCACTTGTACCGGGCCCAACCACGTGGACCGGACACGTGGACGACAGCGACAACCCAGACTTCGCATTTGCGTCCGGCGCAAACGCAATCAGGCTTACCCTAGCCGTCGATGCCTACGGCCAGGTCGCGGGAATGGTCTGGCTTGGCAATGGCCCGCCGCCGCCACCAGCAACCGACCCGAATGTCGGGTACCCCCCGGAGCCGTGGGTGAGGAGCAACCAGTACGGTGAGCTTAGTGATTACTGGGCCGAGGGATTTGGCTATTCGATGACGAATGGAACCTATTCTCCCGATCATCTTCAGTTTTCGATCGACAATAAAGAGTTGTGGTCCGGATGGTGCGCGCTGCAACCAACAACCTGGGCCAACGACGGTGGCTCGTTCCTTCCAAACTGGGATAGCACCAGCACAACCCTCGCCAACGGCCAACCCTATTGCTATCAGACGAACCCCGCCAACAACCAAGTCGTGGTTCGTGACTGCGGGAAGCTCGCTCTCTGGAGTAGTGGGGCATGCACGTGTTCGACAACCAGCTGTGACTATCAGCCAAATTCCAGTGACTCAATGGCTGCCTTCGACTTGGCACTGTCGAATGGCACCGCCGCCGGTAGTCTCGAGGGGCTATTCATGTATGAGCCGATTGCGAAGGTCTACTTCACCCAGGACCCGTAGCTCCATCTTCTGATTCTCGCTCGACGATTTGCTCCCATGCTCAACCGCGTGGGGAAAGGGATAGGTTTTGCCCAAAGGCAAGGCCACTGTGCAATCAAGAATCGTTCAATAACCGTTGTGTGCGATCGCCATAGGCTCTCACCGACCAACCTTGGAGTTACTTCATGAGATTGCGAAGAAGTGCCGTGCTTGCTCTGCTCCTGCTCGCCACCTGCAACGAAGATCATCCCGGCAGTACGCCTGGCTCTGGCCTGGAGTCATCCCACGCAGCACTGGGGGTTGTGCCCGCGAGCGAAGTTGCCACCTGGACGCTCATCTCTCCGCCGGCGCAGGGCCCTGACCCGCGTTTTCTGCAGACCGCCGCCTTTGACGAAGCCCGCAAGGTGTTGGTCATGTTCGGCGGGGATAGTGCGAATCTTAGCTCTGTCGACTCACTGCCGGCATCCCAGTACCTGTGGGAGTGGGATCCCGCGGCTGGCGTCTTCACCAACCGCGCGCCTGCCGGCGACAAGAAACCGCGCCCGCGCGCGGGCGCAAGCATGGTCTTTGACTCTGCTCGCAATACGTTCGTTGTGTTCGGCGGGCGCGCGCCAACCAGCCCCACCAGCTACGCCAGCTACCAAGACACCTGGGAATGGGATCCGGTGACCGGCAGCTTCACCGATCGCACCAGCGAGGGCACGCCGCCGGATGCCCGCTGCCAGCACAACATGGTGTTTGAGAAGTCAACCGGCAAGGTGCTGCTTTTCGGGGGCGCCGTTGCCGGATCCAAGATCTTCAGCGGCGTCAATGGAACCAGCGTCGACAGCGTGTTTGGCGATACCTGGGAATGGGATCCCACCACGGGCAAGTGGAGCAACCTGGCGCCTGCAACCGCGCCCGGTGCCCGATACGACTCTGCCGTGGTCTGGGATAGTCAGCGCAGCCGCGCGGTCCTGTTCGGCGGGATGGAAATCCTACAAAGCGTTGGTATTGCAATCCCCAAGCAGGACGTCTGGGAATGGGATCCAAACACCTCGACGTGGACCGATCGCACGAGCACGGGGCAAAGGCCGAGCGCGCGCTTCGGCCACGGCATGGCGTACGATCCTGGCCGCGGCGTAACTGTGCTGGCGGGCGGTTATGACATTGCAAGCGGTGCCGGCCTGGCCGACCTTTGGGAATGGGATCCGACCACGGCAGCGTGGACACAGCGACTCACCGGCAGTGAGCCCAACCTGCCGGCCAGGCGCATGTACTCCTCCCTGGTCGCCGATTCGGCGCGAAACCACCTCGATTTGCTTGCGGGCATGGTTTTCTACGACCAGTCCGCGATCACGGGTCCCGATAACCCACAGTACGGCTCAGCCCCCTCTGCGGAGATTTGGGAGTTGGATCCTGCTGCGGCAGCCTTCAGCAACCGCACGCCGCCGCCGAAGACCTGGCCCAAGGCGCGCATGGATCCAGCCCTGGCCTTTTGCCCTGCCACCGGCAAGATGTACTTGTTCGGCGGCTGTGTGCAAGCCGGCAACGGTCTTGTGGGCCTGGACGACCTGTGGGAGTGGGACGGGACCTCCTGGGTCGAGGTCCAAGGCGACGTGCGCCCTTCTGCCCGCTCGGACGCGGCGATGGCCTACGACCCGTACCGCAAGTCCCTCATCGTGTTTGGTGGCCTGAACAATGACGTCCCTTTGCTCGAAGGGAGCAGACTCGAGGACACATGGGAATGGAACTGTGGCACTCGCCAGTGGAGCCAGCTCAACCCTTCTTCCAGTCCACCGAGCGGTGGGTATATGGTTACTGATTCCGATCGCGGTAAGGTGCTGCTCTTCAACGGCTACCGATCCACGGGTCTGCCCACCTACCCGATCCCCGGTGCTCCCGCAAATCCCAGTGACCAGGCCAACACAATCTGGGAGTGGGATGGCAGCACGACGACCTGGACCAACCGCATGCCCGTGCCTGCCACGGGCGCGCCGCCTTGGCCACTAGGCCAGATGTTGAGTTTCGATGACAGCCGCCAGAAGGTGTTTCTTCTCGATGAATCGGCTGCGGAGTCGGGTAATGGCGGCAGCATTCCTTTCTGGGAGTGGGATCCCATTTCAGCCGGGTGGGCGCGTCGAGACAGTGGCGATGTTGTCGACTTTGCCAGCAGCAGCTCATATCCCTACGTGGTCTACGACAGCCTGCGCCGGCGGCAGATCCTGGTGGCTTGGCCGGACGGCTCGGACATCAAGACCTTCGAGTTGGACACCAAAGGTCCGACCTTGTACCAGCGGGTTCTGTCCGCGGGAATAGGTCCGGTTCTCAACGGAGCAATGGCCTTTGACAGCCGGCGCGGCGTGGTGGTGCTCTTTGGCGACAGCGGTAGTGGGGACACCAACAACACCTGGGAATACAAGGTTACGAATCTGGGCAATGGCGAGGGGTGCACGGCTGCCACGGCGTCGACCTGCGCATCCGGCTTCTGTGTGGAGGGTGTCTGTTGTTCGACTGCATCCTGTTCCGGATCCTGTCAGTCGTGCGCCGTCGCCGGTCACGAAGGCACGTGCACAAGCGCGGCCGCCGGCACGGAAATTCCCGGTAGCTGCGCTGACGGACAGGCATGCGACGGCAGTGGCAGTTGCAAGAGCAAGAACGGTGTTGTCTGTTCGAGTGCCAGCGTCTGCGCCTCGGGGTTCTGCGTGGACGGTGCGTGCTGCGAGAACGCATGCGATGGCAAGTGCGTGTCGTGCAACCAGTCCAATCGCGCGGGAAAGTGTTCTGACTACACCGGGGGCAGCGACCCAGAGAACGAATGTGGTTCAGGCAACGGGATCTGCCGCTCGACCTGCAACGGCGCCGGCGCGTGCGATTCGCCGCAAAGGGGAATCGTCTGCGGGCCTTGCCAGATCTGTGACGGCGCCGGCGCATGCGTTGTTCCTGATCCGCTAGCCTGCGCTCCCAGCGACAACCGCGACGCCAGCGCGGGCGGCACTGGCGGCAGCGGCGGCACTGGTGGTGCGGGCGGCATCGATGCGGGCGGCAGGGGCGGCAGCGGCGGTGCCGGTGGCGCGGGAGGTGCGAGTGTACGCGGCGGCGCCGGCGACGCCGGTCCAGCGGGTGGCGTGGTTTCAGGCGGCGCAGGAGGCAGCCTGGGTGGCAGCGGAGGCAGTGGCGCGGGCGGCGGCAGCAGTAGTCGAGATGGAGGAAGAGACGCGCTCCCGCCCGATGCAGGAAGCACCGGTGATGCCAGAGATGCGAGCCCGTCCGATGCAGAAAGGACCGGTGGTGCAAAAGATGCGAGCGCGCCCGATGCGGGAAGCACCGGTGGTACTAGGGATTCGAGCCTACCCGACGCGTATAGTACCGGTCTTGCCAGAGATGCGAGCCTGCCCGACGCAGGCCAGACCGCGGGACTGGGCCACTCGGGTTGCGACTGCGATCTGGGCCAGACTCCTGCAGACAGGTCAGAGCTGCCCTTCGCCCTGCTCGGCGTCGCCATGTTGTTGCGGCGCTTGCGCCGGCATCGACTGCGAATGGGTGTCATGGCGGCTCTCCTCCTGTTCGCCACGTGTTCCGAACCCAGTCCTAGCAAAGACCCTCGGCTTGAGTCCTCCCGTGCGGCGCTGGGAACCGTGCCCGCGACGGAATCTGCCGCCTGGACCCGCATCGACGTTCCCCCGCCGCCAAGTCCTGCCCCGCGCTACCTGCAGTCGGCTGCCTTTGACGAGACCCGCAAGGTG
>PMJE01000283.1:0-2128 GCA_003157315.1 Myxococcales bacterium
CCCTCTCAGGGTTCCCATATCAGCAACGATGCGCGAAACAACCAGAAGATGCTGCACGAGTTGGCAGGCGTTCCCACGGAAAAGCGCACCGCCCGCTACCGCTGCGCCGCTGTGTTCGTGGACCCGGCGCGCGGCTTGGAGATCGTGCGCACCGGCGCCTGCGCGGGCCGACTGTTGCAGTCGCCGCAGGGCACGGGTGGCTTCGGCTACGATCCGCTGTTCTTCATCGAGTCGCTCGGGCGCAGCATGGCCGAGATCACACTTGCGGAAAAGAATCGGCTCTCGCACCGCGCGGCCGCGTTTCGCGAACTGGCGCAGGCTTTGGTCGAGCTTGATCTAGTGCGATAGCGGCTGCACAAGCGTGCTGGTGATCTTGCCGGTGAACGGGAGGGTCACGATCCGGCTAGACGTGTTGGTCCGGGTCGCGGTCGGGGCGTCGATGCCGGCGTCGAGCTTGGCAGTGGTCGTTCCTGTGGCCGTGGCGGTTGCGGCGTCGAGCCCGGCGTCGCGCACAGTGCCGGTGGCGGTATTGGTGGTGGTCGCGATTCCGGCGTCGCGCACAGTGGTCGTGCCCGTGCCGGTAGAGGTTGGGCCTCCAGCGTCTTGGTCGGACGGCTGGCAGGTTCCGCCGATACATTCAATGTTGGTGTTGCGGCAGGCAGTGCTGGCGGTGCAGCACGGCTGATCCCGAAGTCCGCAAAGAACGCAGTAACCACCCGAACAGGTGTGGGCAATGTTTACGCAGGTGTTGCCGGCGCAGCAGGGTTGGTTTTCGGTGCCACAGGTTGCGCCGGTGTCCGTATCAGTGCCGGTTACGGTGCCGGTGCCGGTGCCGGTGCCGGTGCCGGTGCCGGTGCCGGTTACGGTTACGGTTACGGTTACGGTTGCGGTTGCGGTTGCGGTGTTGGTTTTGGTGGCGGTGCGCGTTGCTGTCCTGCCAGCCACGTCGCTTCCGCCGCCGTCATTCCCGCTGTTCCCGCCCGTGGCCTGAGGCGCGTCCGGCGTCGATCCACCGGCGCCTGGAGGAATCTCGGGCGTGGTCCAGCACTTGCCATCGGAATGGCAATTGTATCCGTCGGGACAGAGCTTGGCTGGTGGAGCGGCGCAGAGCTGTTGCCCATCCTGTGGATGGGGATCGTACTTGCACGACAGGGCAGCCACCACGCCGAACGCCAACCACAGACCAGAGCTTCGATTCGCGATTGCCATTAGAACACCCCCATGGCTGAGACACCCGCGGTCCCGGGGCCCAAGACCGGGCTCAGGCTGAGACTCGATGGTGTCGTGCGTGCGGCCCGCACGCCAAGGTAGTAGAGGCTAGCCCCGGCCGCAATGGCGACTGCTCCCCCGGCATAGAATAGCCACTGTCCAGTTTGGGCTACCTTGCCGGCCGAATCATCCGACGGGTTGAATTGGGGGGCGTCCGTGACTTGTTTTGACAGATTTCGGGCCCGCGCTCCAAAAACCACGCCCATGACGACAGCAGCGACCCCGACTGCACCGGTTGCAATGCCGGCTATGCGAAGGACGCGTCCCGGCTTCGTGGGCGGTACCGTATCGGCCACAGTCGGCACGCTTGGAGTCTCAGCGGGCGTCGCAGCAGCCTGGGCCACCTGCTCGGGCGGCGGGGAGACCGGGGCGGTCGCAGGCGGGGCCTCTGGCGTCGGTTCTGGGCCGGCCGGCGGCGAAGATATCGCTGGCGCCGCTGCCGGAACTGCGCCGATCGCCGGGCTGGCCGGCGGCCCAGGTGGGGTGGCTGGCGGCTCCAGCGCGGGCAGGGCCGGCTTGGCAGAGTTCGCTTCGTCGATCTGCTTCTGCAGGCTCTTGATTCGCTCCTCGATCTCCACTCGCAGCGGGCTCTTGGGGGTCTTGACCAGATAGTTTCGGTAGAGATCCAGGGCCCGCTTGGCGTCACCCTTGCGTCGGTAGGCCTGCGCCAGGTTGTAGAGGAAGCTGGGGTCAGGCCGCAGCTCATAGGCAGTCTCGTACTCGCGGATCGCTTCGTCCCAATGACCCAGGTCGTACTGCTTGCTGCCGTTCTCGTAGTGTTGCTTGGCCTGCTCAGTGGTGCTTTCGTCGCCCCGTGCGGGGCTGGCAAGGACCAAGACCAGCGTGACCAGCAGAGAAG
>PMJE01000283.1:2143-8917 GCA_003157315.1 Myxococcales bacterium
CGACAGCCTTCCCAGGTGTCCAGCCGCGAATGGAGAATGCCAACGGGGATATGCGAGACGGTCCAGACGCTCTGGACCGGGAACTGGCTGCCCAGCTCGCCACCATCTTTTCGTTGCTGCATAAGCACACCGGGAACGATTTCGCCAGCTACAAGCAAGGCACGCTGCTGCGGCGGATTCGTCGACGGATCCAGGCCCTGCACCTGGCCTCAGTCGCCGACTACCTGGCGCTCCTCGAGCGGGAAGTGCCCGAGGCGCAAGCCCTGCTCAAGGAACTGCTGATTGGCGTGACGCACTTTTTTCGAGATCGGGAGGCTTTCGAGGTGCTGGCGCAACAGGTTCTGCCCGGCATCGTGCAAGGCAGGCCTGCGGAGATGCCCATTCGGGTTTGGGTTCCCGGCTGCGCGTCCGGTGAGGAGGCGTACTCACTCGCCATGCTGCTGCGCGAACAGCTTGAGGCCTCCAAGGTGCAGCGCCAGGTCCAGCTGTTTGCCACTGACCTGGATGCCGAGCTGCTGGCGGAGGCACGCCGCGGCCGTTACGCCGCGGACATCGCTGAGCATGTCTCGCCCGAGCGGCTGGCTCGCTTCTTCACTCGCCAAGGAGAGGAGTACCAGGCCACCGGCGAATTGCGCGAGATGTGCCTGTTCGCGCAGCACAGCCTGATCCGCGATCCTCCATTCTCCCAGCTCGACCTCATCTCCTGTCGAAACGTTTTGATCTACCTGGCGGCTGACCTGCAAAAGAAGCTGCTCCCGCTCTTTCACCGCGCCCTGCGGACGGACGGGTGTCTCTTCCTCGGGCCGTCAGAGGGCATCGCGGCGCTGCCCGATCTATTCGAGACAGTGGATCAGCGGCATCGGGTTTTTCGTCGCAGAGAGACGGTGACCCCTGGTCCGGTGGAGTTAGGGATTCCCAGCCGGGCGGCCTTGCGGGCTTCACTGTCGCTGCCCGCGGTCGGCAGCGACGAATCGGGCAAGCAGCCTGTGCACGAAAGGGTGGCCGCCGCGTTCGAGCGGGCTGTACTCGACGAGTACGCCCCGCCCACCGCAGTGGTCAATGAGTCCGGCGACATTCTCTTCCTTGCCGGCCGGCCCTTTCGCTACCTGCAGCCCCCATCCGGGCCCCCGTCCGCCAACATCCTCGATGCCGCTCCGATCAACCTGCGCCAGGAACTGCGCACAGCCCTGCGCGCGGCTGCCAAGGATCACGCGAAGGTGGTGCGTGAAGATATCAGCGTGGAGATCGATGAGACGCGGCATCGGGTGCGCCTGACCGTGCGGCCGATGCCCGGCCTGGACCGCGATTCGCGGCTTTATCTGGTAGCTCTGCAGGAGGCCGCGGCCCCGGAACGGGTCGAGGACGGCGCGGCTGCCACACCGCCGCCAGAGCAGCCGGCCATCGAGGATCTGGAGAGCGAGCTGCGCATGACCCGGGCCGAGCTGCGTAGCGCGATCGAACGTCTCGAATCGGCCAATGAGGCACTCAAGTCGGCCAATGAGGAGCTGATTTCCACCAATGAAGAGCTGATTTCCACCAACGAAGAGCTGATTTCCACCAACGAGGAAATGCAGCGGCGCACTGCCGAGTTGGACGCCACCTTGTCGTCCATGGCGAACGGGGTGGTGATCTACGGCCCGGATGGGCAGAAGCGCTTCAGCAACCAGGAAGCGCAAGACATCCTGGAATACACGCCCAACGAGCGGGCCCTGGCGGATATTGGGGAACGTGTCCGCGCGATGTCGTTCAGCAAGGAGGATGGTTCGCCGTTCGGGTTGGACGAAACCCCGGCGGCGCGGGCCCTGCGGGGCGAGACCAGCAAAAACGTCATCATGGTGGTCCGCCGCCCTGGCCGAGAGATCTGGGTGTCGGTGAACGCGGCTCCCATCCGTGGACCCAGCGGCGAATTGCTGGGTGCAGTCTCGTCGATCATCGACATCACGGAGCGCCGGCAGATGGAGGCGCGGGCTACCTGGCTAGCGTCTTTCCCCGAGCGCAATCCCCATCCCGTCACCGAGGTCAGCCTGGCCGGGCAGATCCATTACGTCAATCCGGTGGCGCGCACGCTGTTCCCCGATTTGGAGCAGCAGGGGCTTGCCCATCCCTGGTTTGCCGACTGGGTCTCGGCAGTGCAGCCTCTGCAAGACAACCGAGTCGCGACCGTGGAGCGAATTGTGACTGTGGGCGAGGCGACCTATGCGCAGTCGTTGTATCTTGTTCCCGAAGTCGGGCGCGTGCGCGCCTACGGCCGGGACGTCACGGCTCGGCGGCAGGCTGAGCGGCAAGTGAAGGACCAAGGCGAGTTGCTGGAGACCATTGTCAATCACCTGCCCAGCGGCGCCATCCTGATTCGCGGAAGCGATCTCACAATCCTGCTGGCCAACCCCGCCTATCAGGCCATTGCCCCTGGCAAGCAGATGCTGGGCCGGACCATGCTCGAGGTCTGGCCCGAGGCGCAGCCGCGGGTTGCCGATCTCTGCCGGCAGGTCCTCGCCACCGGCGAGCCGTACATTGCGGTCGACGAGGCCATTCCCGTGAGCCGGACCAGCGGAGGACCAACGCAGCCCGCCTTCTTCACTTGGGCGCTGCACCGAGTGCGACTGCCCGGTGATCAGGGCTGGGGCATCCTGAATACCGTGTGGGAGACGACGGAAAGCAAGCGCATGGAGCAGGAGCTGCGGCTGGCCAACCAGCGCTTGCGCGAGGATGACCAGCGCAAGAACGAGTTTCTCGCAATGCTCTCCCACGAACTGCGCAATCCGCTGGCACCCATTCGCAACAGCCTGTACGTGCTCAACCGCGCGGAACAGGGGAGCGAGCAGGCCAAGCGCGCGCAAGCCACCATCGATCGGCAGACTGCGCACCTGACCCGGCTGGTGGATGACCTGCTTGATCTCACGCGCATCTCGAAGGGGAAGATCCAACTTCGCAAACAGGTGGTTGACCTTTCCGACCTGGTCAGGCGAACTGTCGACGACCACCGGTCGCTTTTCGTCGCCGACGGATTGGGGCTAGAAGTCGTGGTTCCCGATGCCGCGTTTTGGGTCGATGGCGACGCTACCCGACTGACCCAGGTGCTGGGCAACCTGCTGCACAACGCAGCCAAGTTCAGCGATCGGGGCGGCCACGCCTCGGTGTCCCTGGCCCGAGAGCAAAACCTGGCCGTGATTTCCGTGCGGGACACCGGGGTCGGCCTGAGTCCAGAGATAATTCCGCGCATCTTCGAGCCCTTCACCCAGGCCGACACCACCCTCGACCGGACGCGCGGCGGTCTTGGACTGGGCCTGGCGTTGGTCAAGGGCCTCATCGAACTGCACGGCGGGTCAATAGCGGCACAGAGCAAGGGGATTGGCCAGGGCAGCGAATTCAACATCCGACTGCCGCTGCTGGAACTTGCCACCGACCGGGAAGCCGCACCCAGCGCCAGGCGCGCGACCGCCACGCGCCGGGTGCTGGTCATTGAGGACAACCTCGACGCAGCCGAAAGCCTGCGCGAGGTGCTGGAATTCGGCGGGCACACGGTCGAGCTGGCCAACAGTGGCAGGGATGGCATCGAGAAGTCCCGTGCTTTCCGGCCCGACGTGATCCTGTGCGACATCGGTTTGCCTGGGATGGATGGCTATGAGGTGGCGCGGCGGTTGCGCGCGGACAAGAGCTTGGCCTCGGCCTACCTTGTCGCCTTGACTGGCTATGCCCTGCCCGAGGATCTGGCGAAGGCGAAAGAGGCGGGTTTCGACGAGCACATCGCCAAGCCGGCCAGCCTGGAAAGGATCGAGCAGCTCCTGGCGAACGCGCCGAAATGATCGGCAGTTTGGCAGGACGGCGGCTCTCTTCTCCTGCTTGTGCGGGCGATCACACCCAACCGCGCATCATCCACGCCAGGCAGCGTTAGTGACGATTCGCCCTGGATTTTGCGAGGGCAGGGCCATTTCAAAGACTTGTCGGCCCGCGCAAGAACCGGCAGTTTGGACGGAGGATCTGGCTGAGATGATCTATACTCCTGTCGTCTTCCTGATGGAGTTGTTGCACGCTCTGCCAAGAATTGGCTAGAGTCCGCCGCAAGCCGCCTGGCGGCAAGAGAGGGAACCATGATCGACAAACTAAATTTCGGCCGAACGTTTCGTGGCGCAGCCTGGGCCATAGCGGGAGTCTGCTGCCTTGGACTGCTGTCGCTTGGCACGACCAACTGCCTGCCCACTCCTGCTGACGACACCACGGGATCGGGCGGAGGAAGCGGTTCCGGCGGCGATAACGGTTCTGGCGGCTCGAACTCCACAGGCGGCGACAACAACACGGGCGGGAACAACAACAACTCGGGCGGGAGCAAGAGCTCGGGTGGGAGCAACAACACGGGCGGAACCCAAAACTCGGGCGGCACCACCGTCTCGTCGAGCGGCGGCATCACGACTGCAGGTGGCGTGACCACCGCGGGCGGGGTGACCACGGTAGGCGGCGGCGGCAGTACCAGCGTCGGCCCCAGCGGCAACACTGTGACTTTCGCCAGTGGCAAGGCTGCTGGCGCCATGACCGGCTACGGCTGGGTTGCTCTCGGTTCTGCGGATTCCATCACCGACCCGACCTGCGGCCCTGCCAAGACGCTCATCACGGCCGCCGCGCAGTGCCTCACCGCGGCCAACTGGAATTCCACCACGGCCCTCTGTGTTACGGGTTCGGTCCCAGCCCTGGCGACGACGAATCCGGACTACAGCGGAAACTGGGGACTCTCGGTGGGCGTGAACGCTGGCGATCCGGCCGGCACCACCGGCCTCGG
Source organism: Myxococcales bacterium (assembly GCA_003157315.1). The sequence continues at coordinate 6,915 of PMJE01000283.1, forward strand.
TCAGCCATTCACGAGCATCGCGATCACGGTCTCTGGATCCCCCACCACCGGGCTGCGCGCCATCGTCCACAGAAAGGGTGATGCGGATGCGACCCAATACTGCTACCCACTGACCTCGGGTACGGCCATCCCGCTTACCTCATTCAGCACCACTTGCTATACTTCAGCCTCGCCGGGTACCGCCATTACGGCTGCGGACGTACCGAATATCGACAAGGTTAGCGTGCAGGTATCATCCGGTACCACCGCGATCGCGGTGTCCAGCCTCTGCATCACCGGAATTGCGTTCCAGTAATCGTCTCTTCGTTTCGAAGACGCAAGACATCCAGTCACACGCGCTCGGGGGCTTGCGCCGCGCGCTCGCGCAGGCCGATGAGCCGCCGCCCCGCCGCTTCTAGGCTCTCGGGCCGCTTGGCGAAGCGGAATCGGATCAAGTTGTGCACCGGCTCGCGAAAGAAGCTGGAGCCAGGAACTGCGGCCGCACCCACCTCCTTGACCAGTGCATCGCGCGCACCTGCGATCACGCAAGGCCATTTGACGCCGACTAGCCTGGGGTCTACGCTGCGAATTCGGAATCCAGGCAGGATGGCGATGCGCAAGACCGCGACATTTTCGATGATTCTGGTGATGGCGATGCTAGCCGTACCCATGGCATGGGCCGGACCATCTGAAGACAGCGACCGTGAAGCCGCCCGCGTTGCCACCAAACAGGCAACCGCCGCCTTCAACCTGGGTCACTACGACGAAGCGGCAGCCCTTTACGAGGAGGCCTACAAACACGTACCGGATCCGATCCTTCTCTACGACATCGGCCAGTCCTATCGGCAAGCCAACCAGCTCGACAAGGCCCTGATTGCCTACCGTTCTTACTTGCGAACTGCACCTGACGATGCGCCCAATCGGGCCAAAGTGAAGCAGTGGGTTGCAGAACTTGAGTGGACGTCTGACGTTCAGGCAAAGGCCGCAGCCCAGAAAGCCGCTGCGAATAGGGAACCGCCTGCCCCGGTAGTTCCTGCCCCGGTGGTCGCTGCCCCGGTGGTCCCTGCCTCGGTGGTCCCTGGCCCGGTGGTCCCTGCCCCGGTGGTCCCCCAGCCCCCGGAGCCTCAGATTTCACAGCAGCCGGTTCCCCCGCCTTGGACTCCTGCGAGACCGGATCTGGTCTCGCAGACTCCCGCGGTGCAGGAGGCTCAGCCTTCTTCTTCATGGAAGAAGTGGGCACCTTGGGTCGGCGTTGGTATTACCGCTGCGTTGGGTGTGGCGAGCATAATTGAAGGGCTCTCTGCCCGATCTTCTTTCAGCGATTTGCAGGAGGGTTGTGGACAGACCAAGACCTGTACGGACTCCCAGGTTGATGGGGTCAGGTCCAAGGCCACCGTGACCAATGTGTTGCTGGGCTTGACCGCGGCATCGGCGGTAGCAACCGGCGTTGTCTTCTACTTCTCCTCTGGCGGTGGGGAGACTAGCGTTTCTCTGGCGTGGAGGTACTAGGCATGAGTCCTTCTTGCCGTGCACGAGGATGCCGAATCACAAAAATATTCGCGAATGCAACTCTCACGCTCTCAGTGTTATGTGCAGCATGCTCGTTCGACTACGGATCCCTGCAAGGGGGAAACCCGGGAGTGGGCGGCGGGAGCGGGTTGGGCGGCACGATGGACAGCAGCGGCACGACTTCCAGCGGCGGGAGCTACAGCACGAGCGGGACGGTCTTGGAGGGCGGGAGCTTCAGTTCTGGCGGGATCTACAGCACAGGCGGGACGATTTCAAAGGGCGGGAGCAACAACTCTGGCGGGATCTACAGCGCCGGTGGTACGACCCCGAAGGGTGGGAGCCAAAGCTCAGGCGGCATCACCACTTCGTTGAGCGGCGGCGCGATCGTGGTGAACTTAGGCGGCGTGATCAGCGCGGGCGGCACCACTTCGTCGAGCGGCGGCATCACGACTGCAGGTGGTGTGACCACCGCGGGCGGTGTGACCACCTCGGGCGGCGTCACCACCGGTCCTGCC
>PMJE01000210.1 GCA_003157315.1 Myxococcales bacterium
GACCTGACAATTAAGGTGTCCAGCCCGGCCAAGGAGCCCACCGAACAATAGGGGGCGCAAGCGATGTTCCTTTCCAAGATTTGGTTCATTCTCGTCGGACTGCTGGCCGGGGTGGCCGTGACGGCGGCTTTCGTGGCACCCCGCCCGGCCGATCGTCACATCGAGCAGCTGGAAGGTCAGCGTCTGGATCGTGCGCAGTATGCGGCTGAGCAGATGCTCAAGAGCGATGCGCACCTCTGGATCGACTCTGTGGCCAGGCTGGGCCGCGACACGCACCTCACTGAGGCTCTCGACTCCTCGTCGCGTGGGGCGGGCGAGCCGAGGGCGCTGCACGAAACCGTGCGCAGCCGTCTCAAGGCGCTGGTACCTGACCGTGCCGCCGCCGGCGTGGAGTCGCTTATCGCCGTGGACAACAAGGGACGCGTGGTCGCCCGGATAGGCGACGATGAGGGCGAGTACGGCGAATCGCTTGCCGGAGCCGAGGTGGTGGGGGACGCCCTGCGCGGCTATCTGTCGGACGACGTGTGGGGGGCGGCCGGTCGTCTGCGCCGGGTGGCCGCGGCCCCAGTGATATCCAGGTCACGCGAGCGCATCGTCGGAGCGGTGGTGGTTGCGCTCGAAACGGGCAAGCGCTTGGCCGAGATGTGGAAGCGCAACCTGGATGTGGATGTGGCTATCGTTCTCGGCAAGAATGTCGTGTCGTCGACCCTGGCCGAGGCGCTGCTCGGCCAGTTGCCCGAACTCATCGAACAGCACGCCAACGAGATCGCCAATCACAAGCGCACGCGCGCTCTCTCCCTGGACATGGGCAACAAGCGCATGCTCCTGGTCGCGGCACCCTTTGTCGGCGAAGCCTCGGAGCAGCGGGCCTACTACGTCCTGCTCAACGAAAAGTCTCCCAAATCCGATCCGTGGGTCCTGCTGTCGAACGCCTCCTCGGATGACCTCCGCTGGGGGGGTGATTTCCCCTGGAAGCGCCTGGGCCTGGGCATCTTGGCCATGATCGGCATCGGTCTCTTCCTGCAGCGGATCGAGGTCGAGGGCCCGATCCGGCGCCTGCGCAGCGAGGTCCATAGCCTGGCCCGCAACGAGATCCAGAAGATCGATGACACCAGGTACGGCGGCAAACTGGGTGGTGTCGCGCGGGATATCAACGCCACGGTGGAGCGTTTCACCCACGCGCCCCCGCCCAAGTCCGAGACGGCCAAGAAGGACATTGCGGCGATTCTGGATCGGGGCGGATCGGCTGACGGCAAGTCTTTCGACGTTTCACGGGGCAAGCCTGCGCCGCCCGCGCCTCCGCCCAACCCAGCGTCGATTGCTGCTTCGCTGTTCGGCGCGCCCAAGCTTCCGCCCCCTGCTGGTGGGGCAGCCGCGCCCATCGCGGTTCCCGCCGTGCCAGCGCCGGGCCGGCAGGCAGCCGCTGCGCCGGCAGGCAGTCTGGCGCGTCCCGTTTCGCTTCCCACTTTGCCGTCCCCGCTCGAGACGACTTCCTTCCCTTCCGGCGAGTTCGCCGCAGTTTCGCCTTCCTCCATCATCGAGACCCAGGATTTCCCTTCTTTGCGCAAGGACTTGACACCGCCACCGGTGCCAGTCTCGGCCGCTTTCGCCGCGCCTGTGGCTGCGACGTTTGCACCCCCACCGCCTGCCCCGGCGGCTCAGGTAGCAGCAAGCCGTCCGAGAGATGCGGAGATGGAGCACTTTCAGCAGGTGTTTGAGGAGTACCTCGCCCTTCGTGCCAAGTGCGGTGAGCCGACAGCCTCGGTTGCCGCCGACAAGTTCTTCGCCAAGCTGCAGAGCAACCGCGACCAATTGATTGCCAAGTATGGCTGCCGCACAGCTCGCTTCTCGGTCTACGTGAAGGACGGCAAGGCCGCGATCAAGGCGACGCCGGTGCGGGGCTAGTACTACTCATTCTTTTCGAGCAGCATCTGATCCGGATTGGCTTGCTCGCCGGGTGCGGCTGCGGCTTCTTTCGGTGCGGTGCCATCGAGAAACACTTCGCTGATGCCCTCGGCGCCAGGCGCGGGCAGAAGTCCGGTGGCTGGATCGATCTGGACCACAACCACTCCCGGCGGCTGGCTGAAATCGCGCACCGGCCGGCCGGTCATGGCCTTGACCATGAAGTCTAGCCACAGCGGGAGCGCGGTTCGCGCGCCGGCCTCGCCGTGTCCTAGGCTCTTGCCGTCGTCAAAGCCAACCCACACCGCGGCCAGTAACTCAGGCGTGAACCCGATGAACCAGGCATCCCGGCTGCCGTTGGACGTGCCGGTCTTGCCCGCTGCCGGCCGCTGCAACTTGAGCCCGGCGGCGTGCGCAGTGCCTGACTCGACCACACTCTTCATGAGCGACACCATGATGTAGGCCGTCTCGGCCCGAACATTCTGCTCAAGTGGAGGTGTGGGAATCGCCTGCGCGCCAAGTACGGAGATCAAGCGCGGGTCGCCGTGCTGGCCGCCAGACGCAAAGGTGGCGTAGGCATTGGCCAGCTCGATGGGCGTGACCGTATTTGCGCCCAATGCCAGTGACAATTCGAGCGAATCGGGCAAGGGCGAGGTGATGCCGGCGTGGGCGGCCATCTCGCGGGTGGCGCCAATGCCCACATCGGAGAGAAGCTTGATGGCCACCGTGTTGATTGACAAGGCCAAGGCGGTGCGCAGCCGGACCGGGCCGCGAAAGTTGTCTTTGTCGTAGTTCTGCGGTTTCCACAGTCGGTAAACCTCGGGGCTGTCGTTGACCACCGAGGCAGCAGTGAACCGCTGAGAATCGATGGCCGCGGCGTAGATGAAGGGCTTGAAGGCCGAGCCGGGCTGGCGCTGCGCACGCTGCGAACGATCGAAGCTGCCGGCGCGATAGCCGTAACCCCCGACCAGGGCCAGGATGTCGCGCGTGGCCGGATCAAGCACGACCATGGCCGCCTGGGGACCCATTTCCATGGCCAAGAACGTGTCCTTGTCGCCCTTGCGCTCGGGCGCGAGCCGCACGCGCACCAGATCGCCGGGACGGAAGCGATCGACCAGCGGAGGTGTGCCCAAGCTGTAGCGGGGTTCGACCGCGGTATTGACCGCGCCGGTGCTGCCGCCCACGAAGACGAACAGGCGTCCGTTCTTGGGATCATTGGGATCTTTCTCCACCCGCTCCACGATTCCGTCCACGATGTCCGCATCGCCCAGGCTCGGGTGCTCTCGGCTCAGCTCCAAGCCGTGCTTCTCCAAGGCTCTGCCAGCCAGGTGCCCGAGCGGTTTCCGGTAGCCCTGGCGCTGATCCAGTTCTTCCAGGCCACGCTCCACCGCCTGCCGGGCCATCTCCTGCAATCGTGGGTCGATGGTGGTCCTGACTGTCAGCCCCACAGTGTCGAGCTTGCTGGCGCCGAATTTCTCGACCAGTGTGCGATGCACACTGTCGACCGCCTCGGGCGCGCTGTAGGTGCGCGCGCTGCTCTCGGGAACCACGGCGATGGGCTGCTCGGCCACCTTGCGCGCCGTCTCTTCGTAGATGAACTCTGACTTCGCCATTTGCTCGAGCACATAGGTCTGCCGTTTCTTGGCCGCCTCGGGATGGCGGTAGGGTGAGAGGTGCGTCGGCGACTGCAACATGCCCGCAAGTAGCGCCGCCTCGCCGAGGTCAATCTCGCCCACCGATTTGCCAAAGTAGAAACGCGCCGCCTCCTCTACTCCGTAGCGACCGTGGCCGAAATTCATCTGGTTGAGGTAGAGCTGCAGAATCTCTTCTTTGGAGAACTTCTGTGAGATTCGGCGCGCCAGGATGATCTCCTGCACCTTGCGCCGCAGGGTCTTCTCGGGCGAGAGCAACATCTGCTTGACTACCTGCTGAGTGATAGTCGAGGCGCCCTGGGCGAGTTTCCTGCGCATGAGGTTCTCGTACAAGGCGCGCGCCATGCCCCGGTAGTCGAGGCCTTCGTGCTCGAAGAAATCGGCGTCCTCGGCGGCCAGCACGGCCTGGATCAGCACTTTGGGCAAATGGGCGTAGGGCACCACGGTTCGGTGTTCCGAGCCGATCTCGCCTATCAGGTTGCCATCGCGATCGAGCACACGTGTGATCTGAGGCGGCCGATAGTCACCGATGCCACTTGGGCTGGGGAGATTGGGATCGTGGCCAAAGTAGTAGAACACCGCTACCAGAGCAGCAGCGCCCAACAGCAAAGGTGAGAGCAAGAGCAGCGACCAGCGCAGCAGGCGCAGACCCAGCGAACGGGTCTGCCGGCGCCGGCGCCGCCTCGGGCTGGGAGCGGTGGCGACCGGTTCCCCCGAATCACGCGGCGACTGATCGATTGCCAGGATAGGGTCGATTGAGTCAAAACGGTCCGCGCCGGACCTACCGCCACGCTTGGGCATGTGTCATGCGTAGTCTAGTGCAAGCTAGCGCCCGCAACGAAATTTGCGAATTCATCGGTCACTGTGAATCAGCATCAGTTTCTGCCTCAGCCTCGGGCTTGGCGGTGATGCGGCGGACCCAGTCGAGGCACTGCTTCTCGCTCAGAGTCATCTCGCTGTGGTCGAAGGTCAGGGTTGAGGCAATGGCGCTCGCGTACTCTTCCTCGGTCAAACGACCGCGCTCATGCATGCGGGTCAGAATTCGACGCAGGTATTTCTCCCACGCAGGAGAAAGCGCGCCGTGGCAGTAGTGCACGTAGCGCCGCTTGGGACTGGGCAGGATGGACGAAAAGAATGCCGCTTCAAGCGGGGTAATCTCCGATGCGCTCTTGCCGAAGTAGTGCCGCGCGGCCGCCCCAATGCCATAGAGCCGGGGTCCGAACTCGATGGCATTGAAATACAGTTCAAGGATTCGCTCCTTGGGCAGGATCTGCTCCAGATACCAGACCAGGAATAGTTCCTGCAGTTTGCGCGACAATGTCTTTTCCTGGCTGAGCAACAGGTTCTTCACCATTTGCATGGTGATGGACGAGGCGCCCAGGCGAAACCCGTCGTTCTCGATGTTGCGACGCAAGGCTGTCTTGAACACGCTCGGCACCCAGCCGCGATGTTTGAAGAACCCCGAGTCCTCCGTGGTCATGATGGCGTTGATGAGGTGGGGAGAGATCTTGGCAAAGGGCACGAAATCCGGACTGTCAGGCCCGACGATGAAGGTCATGATGCCGGCATTGCCGACCCCCGGCGGCTCAGGAGGAACCTCCACGGTCTGTACCAGCGATTCGCTGCCAGCCAGCGCGACAACCTCTGCGGGAGCCTTGACCACCTGACATCCGTCGATGCCGACCTTGCCTCCCAGATCCAGCGTGTCGAGGTTGGCGAAGTCGATCTTGCTGTGCAGGTCAGCCTCGAAGAAGCCCTGGAGCACGAATCCACCCAGGTGCGGCACGATGGGCGCCGGGATACTGGCGAGCAACTTGGCGCAGGCAATTCGCGGCACGCGGAGTTGCGCCTCGACTTTGGGCAGGTAGTGCAGTTCGTGGCCGTTCTTGAAACGGAAGCTACCCTGGGCCAGTTCCAGCGAGCCAGCCAGCCGCACAGCCAGGCTGCCGAGACGGCCTTGCGCCTCATTGAGGACCAGCAGTCGCTTGTCCAAATCGACGGCGCCGTCCACCTGCACTCCGAGCGCCAGATCGTTGAGCGGCTCGCTCGCCAGTTTCTCGTGCAGCAGGCTCAGCCCGCTCACATCCAGCTTGCCCGAGAACGAAACCCGCCGGCCCTCCAGCTTCGCCTCGATGGCCGCATCGATCTCGGTGTTCTCAGGTTCGAGAACCGAGGAAGGCAGGATCTCGGCGATCTTGTCGAGCGAGAAGCGTTCCGCCCGCAGGGAAAGGGTTCCCTCGACGGCGCGGGAATCGATCGACGGTAGCAGTTGGCCGGTTGCTGTCCACAGCGCGCGCTTGGCTCCGCCGTAGCTGCCGGAAAAAAACAGGTCAAAGGCTCGGGCAGGGGATCCCTTGGCCGCTGCCACGGGCCGAATTGCTCCGTTGATGCCGGTAAGTGGCAGGGTGGCCAAGGGCCGCACGTAGCCCTCGCGCACCGATGCCTGGGGCCAGCCGACGGGCCGCAGGCCCGCCAAGGTTCCCTCCAGGGTCACACTGTCGGCACCAAAGGCCGGGTTGGTCTCGCTTCCATGCGTGCCGAATCTCCCGGACACCTGCCTGGCCTCGACATGGTAGCGCAGCCCCGTCTCCCAACTCCCATCCACCACCCCCACCGTGACTGACAACCCCCGGCGGTTGTCGGTAAGCTGAAGACTGCCATTCCGTACCAGCAGCGAGGGCAAAGCGGACGTGCTGGACTTCACCGTGGGGCCAGGAGAGGCGCCATGCAACCGCCCGAGAATCGCGCTGACGTTGTCCCCGGGTCCGCCACGCACCAGTTTGGCGACCGGACCATCAGCCAGCACAGCGCCCCGGCCCCACAAGGCGGAAAACGGGATTTCCAAGCTGTCTGCCGTGAGCAGCGGCCCCTTGTCTTTTCCCACCACCACGCCATACAGCCGGAGCACACCCCAACCTGCGCGCGCCCGTTGGGCCTCCACGGAAACACCCAGCTTGGCCGCAGCCTTGGAAGTCACCAAATGCCCGCCCAGCGCCCCGATGGCCGTGGGATAGCTCGCCACCGCCCCCGCGACAATGCCTAGGGCCCACACCCGCCGGTCAAGCAGGATGGTCTTGAGAAAGCGCAAAAGCTTGACTGCAGGCGACATTCGCGAGCGAGGCATTCTACCCGCGGGCCCTAGGCAAGGTCACGCAAGAGTGGATCTCGGGCTGGCTTGCCAGTGGCTGTTCGTGACATTATAGGACGACAATCGAGGAAGATTTCCTTCCTGTGTGCGGGCATGGTCGGCTGGATTGCCCTGCGGGCCGGCGCATGCCAGACGAACGAGAGCAAAGGAGACATCTTGAAGGCCAACTCTGTCACGCCAACTGCTACCGGCAGCCTCTACTCCTTCCAATTCGGCGACGCGCACTTCGCCGTCGACGCAAAACTGGGCGGTCGCATCGTCAGGTTTGCACTCTCGGGTCGCAACATTCTGACCGGAGCGGCCGTCGACCCGGCCAACTTCGGGTCGACATTCTGGTCGAGCCCGCAAAGCGACTGGAACTGGCCACCTCCCCCCGAAATCGATTCAGCGCCCTACGCGGCCAGCATCGACGACGCCGTGCTCTCCCTGTCCGGCGCCACTGCAGCCGGTCTAGGCCTTGCCGTGGAAAAGAAGTTTTCCGCTGACAGCAAGGCAGGCGTGGTCAGCGCGGTGTACAGCATTGCTAACCGCGGTAGCCAGGCACGCCAGGTGGCGCCTTGGGAAATCACGCGCGTGGCAGCCGGCGGCCTCACCTTCTTCCCCATGGGCGAAGGCGGGCCACGAAAAGGGCCGCAGGATCTGCTTAGCCCAACCATCGTGAACGGCGTGGCCTGGTTCGCCTATGACGCTGCCGCCATCACTGCGGATCAGAAACTCTTCGCCGACGGCAAGGAAGGCTGGATAGCCCACGTGGACGGCGATCTCTTGCTGGTGAAGTCCTTTGCCGACACGCCGACTTCGCAAGCCGCGCCTGGCGAGGCGGAGATCGAGCTCTACGCCAATGCCGGCCACACCTACGTCGAAGTCGAGAACCAAGGCGCCTATGTCAATCTCGCACCCGGCGCTACGACCGATTGGACCGTGCGCTGGATGCTGCGCAAGCTCGACCTTGCGTCCACACCCGCGAAGGTTGGCAGCGCAGCGCTGCTGGGCTTGGTGCGCAGCCTGGTGAGAAGTTAGCTATTTCTCACAGAGACACAGAGGCCACCGAGCCGGATGAGAAAGGGAAGGGTCGAATCCGGCGCAGTCCGGATTCACTTCTTCTCTTCCACTGTGTTCTCTGTGCCTCTGTGTGGACTAGGTAACTATTCCTACGCGGCCCAGAGTTCGACGTCGAAATCCGCGGCTGCGCGCAACTCCTCGGCAACCCTCTGCCGGGCGTGATGCAGGCGGGACATCACAGTCCCAATGGGACAAGCCTCAGCCTCGGCGATCTCGTCGTAGGCGCAGTCTTCGAACTCGCGCAGGATGATGGCCTGCTTATGCACGGGAGTCAGCCGAGCCACTGCGGTCCGCACCAGGATCTGCATCTCCGCGCTGCTCATCTCACGCTCCGGGGTCTGGTCGTGGGATGGCTCCAGCTTGGGCTGGCAGTCGTCGCCATGCTCGTCGGCCGACGTGCCTTCTGCCCGGGCAGACCGCTTGCGAAGAATGTCCAGGCTTGCATTCATCACGATGCGATGGATCCATGTGGTGAAAGACGCGCGACCCTCGAAACGGTGCAGGTTGCGCCACATCTTCAGCATCGCGTCCTGCACAGCATCCTCGGCATCGTCGCGATTGCGCAGCACCTTCAATGCAATGGCCAAGGCCCGCGGACGGACCTGCTCAAGCAGCGGCCGCAAAGCTTGGACATCGCCAGCCTGGGCCTGCTCTGCCAGAGCAGATGCTTCATCGCGTCGTGGCTCGTCCGCTGGCGCAGCCCTTTTCCGACCAGCCAAACCGCCCACCGAGGACCGACCCGCCACGCTCGACTGTGGCAGTCTTGCTGCCAGGTCCGCTAAGATCGCGAAATCCGTGGTTGGTTGCATGGCGGTAACTTCCTTGTGCAAAGCCGGGACCGTCGCTTTGCGCAATAGGAACCATCCGCGATAGGCCAAGACGCACTCAGTCATCTTGATCCCCATCTCGCGACAGGCGGAGCTGCGGACGGCCTCGGACTATACTTTCCAACCCATGACCGACATCGAGCGGGTCCGCCTCTTTCTGCGCCAGGTGCGCCGGCGGGCTCTCTTGATCTTGGGACTGCGCGCCGCCGGCTTCACCGCCGCGGCCATGCTGGCCGCGCTCCTGCTACTCGGCCTGACCGCCGCCTGGATCGGCCCAGCCTCCTCCTGGTCGACTGTGACCATCCTGATCTTGCTCACCCTCCTGTTTTCGGGCTTGGGCCTGGTGTGGGGCCTGCCCGCGCGTCGGCTGCGATCCATTCGGGCCACGGCAGCACTTGCGGGCCAACGTCACCCGCCGCTGGCCAGCGATCTGTTGTCCTCGGTTGAGCTTGATGTCGGGGAAGACCTCGAGCTGCCCAATTCCGCGTCTCCGGCGATGACCCGTGCTTTCTTTGCGTCCGTGGCGGACGCGGCCGCTCCGCTCGATCCTGCGCACTTGCTCCCGCTGCGGAACGAGGCTCGGGCCGGGTTTGCCGCCGCCGCGGCAGCCCTGGTGCTGGTGCTGGCCGTGGCCCTGTCACCCAACACAGTTGGCCGGGGCCTGCACCTGCTCGCCCATCGGCCGAGCAGGTTTGAAGCCGCCTCTCCGTCGCGCGACCCGCTGGTTGCCGACCTGCGCATCACCTATAAATATCCAGCCTACACAGGACTGGCGCCGCACGTGGTGGAAGGATCCACGGGCGACATCGTGGCACTTCGGGGAACTCGCGTGCTGCTCGAAATGCGACCCCTGCGTTCGACGCGCCAGGCGTTGCTGCTTTTGGGCGACTCGGGCGAGGGAGGTGAGATCCCGGTGGCAGTGGCGGCGGGCAAGCTGTCGGCTGGGCTGGTCGTCAATGAAGACAACAGCTATCGCGTCTGGTTGTCACCGCTCTTGGGCCGGCCAGTGCGCGAGACGCGGCCCCATCGCATCGTGGTCGAAGCTGACCGGCCGCCCGAGGTGGACATTATGGCGCCCGCCGATCGCTTGGAACTGGCCGCACCCAGGCCGGTCGAAGTGGGCTACTCAGCCCGCGACGACTACGGGCTGGCCCGCATCGATCTTGTCTACCGGGTCAACAACGGGCCCGAGCAGCGGACTTTACTCAAGGACCCACAGGGCGTGCGAGCCGTGCGCGGCACCACTTTGTTCGAACCCACCACCGCCATGCTCACACCCGGCGCGCGCGTTGCCTACCACATCGAAGCCTCTGATCGCGACGACGTCTCGGGCAGCAAGACGGGCGCCTCGCGCACCCTCACCCTGGTGATCCACAACCCGCGCGAAGCCCTCGACGAGCACCTGGAGGCAGAACATGTGGTGCTCGACAAGCTGGTGGGCACGCTCGCCGACCGCATCGAGTTTGGCGAAGCGGTGTCCGAGTCGCCACCGCTGGAGCGGCTGTGGCGCTGGCGCGATCTGCACGACGCCGAAGAATCGCACCTGGTACTGCTCGGCCGCCTGGTCGATGAGCAGCGCCGCAAGGCCACCTCCAGCCGGACCTTGGTGGCCGCCCTGGCAGGCATCGCCGATCGGCTGGGGCGCCAGATGCGCGAGGAGGCGGATCTGCTCAAGGGCCTGCGCAAGAAGGCCGATCAGGGCGGGCTGACTCCGGCGCGGCTCAACCGGCTGCAGCCGGCGGGCGCCCGCCATGTGACGGAGCTAGAGAGTGCCGTGCTCGTGCTCGACGATCTCATCGGCCGGCAACGCCTCGACGATTTGGCCGAGTTGGGCAAGGAACTGACCGATGCGCACAAGCGCCTGCAGGACCTGTTGGCGCGCTACCAGGTGGCGGGTGATGAAGGATTGCGCCGGCAGATCGAGCGCGAGATCCGCGAGCTGCGCGCGCGCATTGCCGAGCTGGCGCGCAAGATCGGCGAGGTCAAGGCGCGCAACGAGGTTGCGACCGACTGGATGAACATGCCTGATCCGAAGCGGGCGTTGGAACAGGCGTCCCGACTCGATTCGCTGCTGGAAAAGGGCGACGCGCGTTCCTTGGCCGAAGCGCTGGCGGAACTGGGCCGAACCTTGGCGGCGCTCCAGCAGGCGCTCGACAAGAACGCAGACGACTTCGCGCGCGAGCGCTTCCCGCAGGAGAGCCGGGCCCTGGCCGAGGCCATGAAGAAGATTGGCGATCTGGAAGGAGACGAGCGCAGCCTGGCTGCGGACAGCAAGGCGTTGGCAGTACAAACCGAGGCGGAACAGGAGCGACGACTGGCAGCGCTGCTCGACGCCTTTCTCGCCAAAGCCAAGCAGAGCCTCGACGGTGTGCAACGGCGAATCGCGGGCACGCCGCCGCGCGAGGCGGGGTCTGCTCTGAGCGCGGATCTGGATCGCGCGCGGGACAACGTCCGGCAATTGCGCCGGCAGCTTCCCGCCAAGGAATGGGCTGAGTCACGCAAGGAAAGCGAGCGCCTGGTGGCTGGTCTGCGCCGCGTGCAGGGCACGCTGGCTGAGCGCAGTGCAGACAAACCAGCTTCTTCTTCTCTCGACAGCTATGCGCAGCAGATCAACGAAGCCGGTGCTATGGCGCAAGACCTGGCCGCCGACCTGGCCAAGCTGGTTCCGCGCAGCGAGGAAATCCTGACGCCCGGGCAGCGCGAGCAAGCGCGGGGCATGGGCGAGCGGCAAGACAGCATCGGCGATCGCACCGAACGTCTGGCGCAAGAACTGGACAAGCGCCAGGGCCAGGTTCCGGGTGGCGAGGTGGCGAGCTCTGAGCTGGGCGGGATTGCCGGGCAAATGCGGCAGGCCAGCAAGGATCTGCGGCAAGGCGCGGCGGTGGAGGGATCGGGCCGCGCCGAAGAGGCGGCCGAGCGCCTGGCCAAGCTGCGCGAGTCGATGGGCCAACGCCCTTTGGGCAGCGCACGTTCGGCGCGTGAGCCAGTGCGGATTCCCGGCGCCGACGAGTACCGTGCCCCGCGCGAGTGGCGCGAAGAACTGATGGAGGCCATGCGCGAACAGGCGCCGGAGAAATTCCGCGATGAGGTACGCCGGTACTACGAGGAGCTGGTGCGATGAAACGAAGCGTGGCGCTGGCCGTGGCGGCACTGGGCTTGACCGCGCCGGTTTCCACCAGGGCCGAGGAGGTGGGCGAGGTCGAGGAGGCGGAGCAAGTAGTCAGGCTGTACGACCAATGGCGCTTTCAGGATGCGGACCGCAAGCTGGCTGAGCTTGAGCGTACCCATCCCGGCGAGGCGCGCACACTCTACGCCGAGGGATATGAGCGCTTCTTGAGCGGCGACTACCCGGTTGCCGTGGCCAAGTTGAAGGCCGCCAGCGCGAGCATGCCGGTCAAGGAATTGTTGTCGCTGGCGCAAGGCGCGCAGACCAGCATCGAGGGCCACCAAACCCGACGCTCGCCGCATTTCGTGATTCGCTTTCCCCCGGAAGATGTGGTGATTGCCGACTATGCCCTGGATGCGCTGGAAAGTGCCGCCGCGGCTTTGCAGGCCGACCTGGGTTTTGTCCCGTCCCGCCCGATCCCGGTGGACATCTTGCGCAGCCCAGTCGACCTAGCGCTGGTCACTGCACTGACCACCGACGACGTGGAGCGCACTGGCACCATTGCGGTGTCCAAATGGGGCCGCATCATGCTGTCCAGTCCGCGCGCCATGCGGCTCGGCTATGACTGGCTGGACAGCCTGTCACACGAGCTGGTCCACTATGCAGTGGCGAGCGCGACCCACGATCGGGCGCCAGTGTGGCTGCAGGAAGGCTTTGCCAAGTTCCTCGAACACCGCTGGCGGGATCCGCCTGGCCTGTCACTTACGCCTTCATTGCAGCACCTGCTCGCCAAGGGCCTGCAAACCCACAAACTGATCAGTTTCGATGCCATGCACCCGTCCATGGCCAAGCTGGCGCGCGCTGAAGACGCGTCGCTGGCCTTTGCCGAGGTGACCACTGCCATCGCCCTGCTCTTCACCAGCGGCGGAATGCCAGCCCTGCGCAATGTGCTTTCCATGATCGCGCTCGGCGCCGACGCACGCATGGCGGTGGCCCGGGCCTATGGCGAAAGTGGAACCTGGGCGGAGTTCGAAAAAGCGTGGCGAGCCTTCATGACTGCCCAGCACTACAAAATCATTCCCGGCTTCGAGGCGCTGTTGCCCAAATACCGCAAAGACAGCGCCATTGCTGCCCGCCGGGCGCCAGTTGAAGACGAGGCCACCCCGGAGCACGCCGGCGCCGAGCGATTTTTGCGCCTGGGAAACATGCTGCTTGCACGCGGCCGAGTGCGAGCTGCCAGCGCGGAATACGAGAAAGGCGCCAAAGAAGCGGGCCCGGCGTATTGGTTGTTTTCAGTCAAGCTGGGTCGCGCCTACCTGGCCATGGGCTTGGCTGACCGAGCCTTGCAGGCCGTAGCGCCTGCGCAGGCGCTCTATCCCGAAGTGCCCTGGCCGAATCTTATTGCCGGGCAAGCATTGCTGGCAAAAGGCGACGCTGCCGGTGCGGTGGCGCCACTGTTGGCGTCGCTGGCCGCCAATCCCTTTGACCCGAGTGTGCACTGCAGTTTGGCCGAGGCCTACAAGAAGTTGCCCGCCGACGCCGCGACGACCAACAAGCGCCAGCGGGCGGAGCGCGACTGTCGGGCGCTGGGGAGGTAGTAGCTCCAAACCGGTTGAAAATGAACGAACAGAAGGCCCGTGCCGTTCAACCCACGACTACCGTTTTCGGAGGATAGTGCCTCCTGTGCCTACAGCCCATATCTCCCGGGGACTGCTGCCCCAGATGCCGCTCAAATGCACGAGGCTCCCGGCCAGTGAATCAGACCAGGCGACGCCGTTCCAGTGGGCAATGTCCTGGGGGTGATCTGTGTAAAAGCCCTCCAGGCTTGTGCCCACGAGCCAGCGATCGTCAGGTGCATTGAGCCATATTCCGGCTCCGGCGACTGGTTCTTTGGAATTCGACCATTCCGTACCGTTCCAATGGCTCGCTGCTGGCCCCATGAAGCCCCCACCCCAGCCAGCAGACGTCCAAGCGCCCATGAGCCAGACGTCGTTGGGCGCGGTACTCGAAACCAACCACCACTCCGTGCTTTCCCATCCAATTCCCGTGCAGGATGTGCCGCCCTGCTGGCAGTTCGAGCCCCACCAGTCGACCGCGGGCAGCTTCTGGACCGACCACCGCATGCCGTCCCAATGCACGACCGTGCCTGCATAGCCTGCAGCCCAGACGTCGTTGGGCGCGGCGCCTGAAACCGCGATGAGGTTCTCGTTGGTTGGACTCGGCCATGGACTCCAGGTATTGCCATCCCAGTGCGCAATGCTGCCCCAACAACCGACGGCCCAAGCATCGGTAGCGCCGCTGCCCCAGACCGCCATCAGTGCGTCGTTGGCACCGGTCGGGACAGTGGACCAAGCATCGCCGTTCCAGTGCACCAGATCTGCGGTCTCGGTCGTGGCCCAGACGTCCTTTGCGCCATTGGCCCAAATCGCGCCACTGCCCTCGCGGCCATTCCCGGCACAGCCATTGTTCATCTTCTCCTGGGGGTCAAGCGCGGTCGACCAAGCATCCCCATCCCAGTGAACCACGAGGCCGCCTTTCCCCACTGCCCAGATATCGTT
>PMJE01000439.1 GCA_003157315.1 Myxococcales bacterium
TTCGATACCAGCAACAACTTCCGATTCGGCGTGACCGCCAGCCAGCTCATCTATGATTTCGGGCAGACCACGGGCAGGTGGAATGCAGCCAAGACTACCGCGCGTTCGCAAGTTGACAGCGAAGTGCGCACGGCGCAGCAGGTTTCCTACAATGTTCGTGCTGCCTACTACAATGCGGCTGCGACCTACGCTTTGGTCAAGGTGGCGCAGGATGGGCTGACCAACCAGGAAGCCCACCTGGTGCAGGCCCAGGGTTTCGTGCGGGCGGGCACCCAGCCCGAGATTGCCCTGGCTCAGGCGCTCACCAACCGGGCCACCGCGCGGGTGCAGCTCATCACGGCGCAGAACGGACATGACGTGGCCAAGGCCCAGCTCAATCAAGCCATGGGCGTCGAGGGCCCGATCGACTATCAAGTGGAGGCTCCAATTGCCGAGCCGGTGGTGGACGAGGAAAAGAGCACGGACGAGCTTTTGCCCACGGCACTGAAAGCACGCCCGGACTTGCAGGCGCTGGCCGATCAGATCAAGGCGCAGGAATTCACCATCAGCTCGACCAGAGGCGGCTACTATCCGGGGCTGGGCGCCAGCATGACACTGAGTGATGCGGGGCCGGCGTTCGACAACCTGGCGTGGAACTGGAATGCGATGTTGTCATTGACTTGGCCGCTCTTCGGAGGGGGCATAACCAACCAACAGGTGCGCGAGGCGCGCGCCACGGCCAGCGTGCTGCGCGCCCAGTACGAGATCCAGCACCAGCAGATTCGGCTGGATTTGGAGCAGGCGCGCCTGGCTGTGCGCTCGGCCAAAGCGAGCGAGGAGGCCACCCATGAGGCCGTGGTCAACGCGCGCGAGCAACTCCGTCTGGCCGAGGGTCGCTACCAGGCGGGCGTGGGCAATATGATCGAACTGGGCGATGCGCAGGTGGCCATGACCACGGCCGCGGCGCAGGAGGTACAGGCGCACTTTGGTCTCGCCACGTCTCGCGCGCAGCTCCTGCTGGCGCTCGGACAACCTTGAGGCAGACGCATGAACACACCCTTGGAGGAGAAGCTTTCGTTCATCTACGGCCGGCGCAGCATCCGCAAGTATCGGGACGCTCCTGTGTCCGATGAGTTGGTGACTGAGCTCCTGCACGCAGCCATGGCGGCGCCATCTGCGGCCGCGAAGGATCCCTGGCGCTTCGTGGTCGTGCGCAAGCGGGNNCATGCGGGCGAGCTGAGCTATCTCTTGCAGGACTGCTCGGCTGCCATCGAGAACCTGCTGCTCGCCGCGCATGCTTTGGGCCTGGGCGCGTGCTGGTTGGGTGTGCACCCACGCCAGGGCCGCATCGACTCCCTCACCAAGATTCTGCAGCTACCTGAAAAGATTCTGCCCGTGTCCTGCATCGCACTGGGTTGGCCCGCGGAAACCCAGCCACCGCGCACGCGCTTCTCGCCCGCGCACGTGCACGACGACTGCTGGTGAGCCTCGCTCGTCACGTGTGCGGAGATGCGGAAGCCTTGCGCTCCGCACGCTGCAGGCTGAATTTCAACGCGATGGGCGTGACCAGCGTCGTGACGATCACCATGACGACGACTGCCGAGAAGGTTTCCCGATCGATGATGGCTTGGCCACCCAGGGTGAGCCCGACGCCGATGTTGGCAAAGATGAGCCCGACCTCGCCGCGCGGGATCATGCCGAGCCCGACCGTCAGTCGATCAACTCCCCGGCCCCATACGCCCAGCGAGCAGGCTTGCTTGCCCAGCACCGCCGCAAGAATCAAGGCCGCTGCCAGGCCGAGCACGCCGGGAGTGGCAAACGAGCGCAGATCGGTTCGCAGACCCATGAGAACGAAGAAGATGGGTGCCAGAAATCCCGAAATGGGATGAACCAGGTCTTCCAGCGGGTGCTCCCCCCGGTCAACGAAACTGCGATAGTGGACGTCCTCCAGCATGAGCCCGGCNNCAGGAGCACACCGCGGGCGTGCAGCCTAGATGCGAGTTGGAACAGCTTGGGCGAGAGGCGCACTCCGAGAAACAGAGAGACCACGAGAAAAGCGGCTGCTTTGACGATGATACTCGCCACGCTGGTGAACGAGAATGAGGCTCCTTGATCCGCCGCCCCGATCATTCCGGTGACGACCGCCAGCACCACCAGTCCCATCACATCGTCGAGTACGGCAGCCCCGAGGATGATGCGCGCTTCGCGCGTTTGCAGACGGTTTAGGTCTTTCAGAACGCGCGCGGTGATGGCAACGCTGGTGGCGCACAGAGTGGCGCCCAGGAAGGCGTGCACATAGACGCTGTGTTCAGGGAGCAGCCAGGCGCCGACCCCCCAGCCCAGGGCGAAGGGCGTGACGACCCCCAGGGTTGCCACCAACAAGGAGGGCAGCCCCACTTTCAACATCTGCCCGACCGTAGATTCCAGTCCGACCTCGAAGAGCAGGATGAGCACGCCGAGGCGGGCCAGCATGTCGATGGACGGATCAATCCACAGGTGATCGAGGCCGGAGTACCCGACCAAAGTGAGGTTTCCCAACAGCACTCCGACCACCAGCTCTCCCAGAACGCCCGACTGGCCCAAGCGCACAGCCAGCTCTCCGCCCAGTTTGGCGGCGACCAAGATGATGGTCAGAGCCAGAACGACAGAGCCCAGTGGGTCGCCGTGCCCGGTGCCTTGCGCGGCAAAGGCCACGGCAGGAACCAGGGCCAAAAGCAACACGAGTCTCCACGCTGGTTTGAACATGACGGATTCAGGTGCAATCTCGCACGTACCACGCCAACATTCGAGTCTTCGTAGCGGCCGCCCCCGGTCCAGGAACCAGATGTGACCGCAAGGTCATGTAGTCTCGGCTCAGTTCGACCTTGTCGGGAGCAGCAGCTTCGCTCACCCGTCCTCAAGCGATTCTTGGGGCTCCGCCGGTCTTGGCGCGCGGACGGCTTCGCCGTCGGCGGCCGGATCCCCTTCAACCTGCCGCGGGAGAAGGTGCCGCGGCAGGAACGCGGCATTGGCGATCAAGGTAGGCACCACGGCTGAACCGATCACCACTGCGACCAGAAACGAATACTGCTGCTGGGTGACGAGTCCGTGATTGAGCCCGTAGAGCGCCGAAATAGTCCCGAAGGTGAGGCCGGTCGACATCATCAGGGTGTAGTACCAGCGTTCGTTGCGCTCGCGGCGAAAGGCCCCGATCA
This sequence comes from Myxococcales bacterium, assembly GCA_003157315.1. The sequence goes on from PMJE01000439.1 coordinate 3,174, forward strand.
CCGGGTAAAGGCCGAAGATCTTGCTGACAACCTTCCCGGCGAACAACGCCAGGAAGACCAGGGGAGCCGACAATAGTGCGGGCACCGACACGAACGAGCCGGCGCGCAGAAAGTAGATAGGCGTCAGGAAGCCGATGGTGAGTGTTCGAAGGCGGCGTACGAAAACGTGATCGGTACCAAGGGTTGACGCCAGCACCATCCCGGCGATGTACGCCGGCAGAACTGCCTCGCTGCCCGACCACAGCGCGAGCGCGCCGAGGCCGAACAGAATGAACAGCACCCATTTGGTGCGAAACGCGGCAGTGCGGTTGGCGTAGTGGTTCATCAGGTGCGGCGTCACTGCCGGAAGCAGCACAAAGGCCGCCAGGCACGCGACTGCGAAGACCGCGGTTCGCCAGGTGAACGGAGCGAACATCAAGCCGAGAACAAGCACGGTCCCCAGGTCGTTGACAAAGCAGGCTCCCAGGATGCCCTTGCCGAAATCGGTGCGGTTGAAACCCGTCTCCAGCATCACGGAGTAGACCACCGCCATCGACGTGGTCGACAGTGCGATGCCCGCCAGCCAACTCGATTGGGACGACCACCCGAGCGCGAACCGGGCTATCGCCGCACAACCGAGAAATGGAGCGAGAAATCCAATCGCCCCAACCAGCGAAACCTCCTTCCACTTCCGTCGCATCACCGCAGGCTGAAGTTCTGCCCCAGCCAGGAAGGTGAGCAGCACGGCCCCGGTGCTGGCGAGGAACCTGAGCCCGGGCAAATCCGCACCCATGGCATCCTTGCCGAAGAAGTGCCCGATGGCCGCCGCTGCCGCGATACCCACAATGATCTCCATGAGAGCCATGGAGATCTTCAGCCTGGCAGCGAGGAACGTGGCGACGAGAGCCAGGCCGAACCAGAGTGTCGCGATCGAGAATGCTTGTTCCATCGGTCAGCTTCCTTGCGCCGCAGGGCGCAGAACAGTTGTTCTTGGGGCTGACCTAGAAATCCGGCTTTGACGCCTCCTAACGGAGAACAGCCCCGTAGGAGTCATCGGCCGCGGTAGGATCGTGGCGGTTATCGGCGGACTCCACCGCCTTAGTTGTCGGTCGTCGCGTCGTATACTAGCGGCGCGCGAGCTGGTCAAGCTGTTCCCAATCATCGCGCGGCGGCAAATCTGTCTCTCAAGCATCTAATGGTTGTTGCGGGAAACCGAGGCGATCGTGCCTCCGCCACGAAAGGAACCCATCCCATGAGCACCATCGCATCCATCCATGCCCGAGAGATTCTCGATTCGCGCGGCAATCCCACNNGCTTGGCGACGGCAGTTTCGGCCGTGCTGCAGTCCCATCGGGCGCGTCCACCGGCAGCCGCGAGGCCATCGAGCTGCGCGACGGCGACAAGAAACGCTACGGCGGCAAGGGCGTCCGCCGCGCGGTGGCCAACGTCAACGAAACTCTGTCCGCGCTCAAGGGCGCCGACGCTTCCGACCAGCCGGCCCTCGACAAGCGCATGTGCGACCTCGACGGCACGCCCAACAAGGCAAAGCTGGGCGCCAACGCAATACTTGGCATATCTATGGCAGTGGCTCGCGCCGCCGCGGCCTCGGCCGGCAAGCCGCTCTACCTGCACCTGGGCGGCAGTGCGGCCACGCTTCTGCCCGTGCCCATGTTCAACATC
>PMJE01000156.1:0-19586 GCA_003157315.1 Myxococcales bacterium
CCAAGAACACAGATGCTCCCGCGATGGTACGCCGCCGGCAGAGCCGTCGGGCTCCCCACGCGGCAGCACGCTACAATGGGACCAACATGACCGTGACTCTGGCCAGCAGTCCTGACAATCCAAACTTTCTGCGCCAGCTTAGACTCTTCCTGGAGGAGATCTGCTGTGACATCTGCCGTGTGCACGCTGTCCAGCATGACGGCGCCAATGCCGACGAGGTCGACGTGGCCCGTGAGGTTGACTTGGGCGCGCCGGGCGCGTTCGCCGACATGCTGGTGCGCAGGCCTGGACGGCCGCCATATTTTCTTGAGGTCAAGTACGGCTACGCCAGCGATCGGCTGGTCCACCATCTGCAGCAAAAGTACGGCACGCCATCCACCACGGTACCCGAGGCCGACCGCGTGGTCCTGCTCATCGACCGCGCCGGCCGGCCGGACTGGGCCGCGCTTTGCGGGCGCCTGCGCGCCGCCATCCGTCCTGAGCTGCAGTTGGAGATCTGGGACGAGACCAGGTTGCGTGAGCTCATCGTCGAGTGCTTCAAGCTGGATCTGCCCGCCGTCACCGTGGAGAGCCTGACCGAGTTGCGCAATGGTATCGATCAGGCCAAGTGGCACTGGGCGTTCGGCGACCGTCATGTGGCAAGCCCGCTGAAATCGTCGCTGCTCTGGCACTTCGGCTGGTCACGCCTACTGCAACTGCACACCCTGTACGGCCTGACGCCCGAACGCATCCTGCCGCCGCAGCGCTACCGGAACGCGGTGGTGATTCTGGCAGACCTCTCCTATTTCTCCAGCTTTGTGCGCGACACCCGCGACGACGAGGTCATGCGCGGGGCTCTGACCTCTTTCTATTCCAACTCGCGCTACGCCATCATCAATTCGGGAGGCATGATGGGACAGTTCGTGGGCGACGAGGTCCTCGCCCTGTTCGGCGTGCCCGAGCCCGAGGACAACGTCACACTGCGGGCTCTCGAATGTGCGCGGTCGCTCCTGCAGATCGGCAACTCGGTATCCAACCGCTGGCAGCGCCAGCTCGACCGGGTGCAACCCGCGGGCGGCGTGCACCTGGGCATCGCCATGGGCGACATCCACGTCGTACTATACCGGCCCTTCAGCCAGACCCACATCGGCGTCGTGGGTGACGCGGTCAACCTGTCAGCGCGCCTGCTGGCCGAGGCCTCATCCAACGAAATGGTTGTGGCCAACACTTTCTACCAAAAACTTCCCGAGCCGGCGCAAGCCGAGTTCAGCGAAATGGAACCAGTCGAGGCCAAGAACGTTGGGCTCATCAAGGCGTGGAAGCTACGCGGCCGTTCACGTTTTTCGACCCGCGGGGCGTGAAACTGGGAACATGGAGAGGCGCGTCGGGGGAAGCTGCGTCCACCGGAGCTTGGGACAATCGGAGTCGGCTAACGCGTCGTGCGGCCTGCGTTTCTGCGACTCTGTGGCTACACAGCCGATGGTCGGCTCCGTCCAGGCTTGGACGCCGCTTTCTGCTGAGAGCGGCCTCCCGGAACTTGCCGAAATCGTCTCTCTTGCATAGCCTTCGGTGCTCTAGGCGACCTGCCAAAGTTCTCAATTCCCGGTCGAACGGGGTTTTGAAGCTTAAAGTAGAGGAGTGTGTTCATGAAGTTTCCTCCCGCCCCGATTCTTGCGTTGCTTGCGTTTGAGGGGGCGTGCGCTTTGGCGCCCCCGACATCGCATTCTGGACAGGGCGGAGACCCGGACCCGACCACGCAAAGCAGCGCTGCGAGTGGGGGAAGCGGCGGAGGAAGCGCTTCGGGCGGAAGCACCGTTGTTGCCACGGCATCTGGCGGCGTCGCGGCCCGCGGAGGCACGGTTGCGACAGGTGGCACCTTGGCAAGTGGGGGCACCACTGCAGCAGGTGGTGTGACTGCGGCGGGCGGCACCCCATCCGGAGGCAACACGCCGGCCGGAGGCTCGGCGTCAGGGGGCANNAGGCCGCACGACCGGAGGCTCGGCCGCCGGCGGAATGACGAACGGCGGCTCGATGTCAGGGGGCACCACGGCCGCGAGCGGAGGCACCACGTCCAGGGGTGGCAGCACGCCGAGTGGCGGCACCACCGCCAAAGGCGGAACTACCACCACGGGAGGAATGGCGAGCGGTGGCTCGGCCACCGGCGGCAGCACCTCCACCGGCAACACTCACGCTCAGCCGCCGCCCATCACCGGCGGAAGCAGCGGCTTCACCACCCGCTACTGGGACTGCTGCAAGCCATCCTGCGGCTGGGCTGCCAACGCCAACAACAAACCGGTACACACCTGCGGCAAGGATGGCACCTCGACGGTTGGCAATGACACGCAAAGCGCGTGCGGCGGTGGAGGCGGATACATGTGCTACTGGGGCGCGCCTTGGTCGGTAAGCGATACCCTGTCCTACGGCTTCGCCGCCTACAATGGCGTCGCCTGCGGCACTTGCTTCCAGATCCAATTCACCGGCAAGGGGCAGTACAACGCCAATGACCCAGGGTCGGTCGCCCTCAACGGCAAAACGATGATCGTTCAAGTCATCAATATCGGCGGCATCGGGTCCAACCAATTCGACCTTCTCATCCCAGGCGGCGGTGTGGGTGCAAACAACGCCTGTACCGGCGGCTCAGCCCAGTGGAGCGGCGCCAACATTGGCGACACAAACGGGGGCATGCTCACGACCTGCAAGGATAGTGGGTCGTGCGTCCAGCAGATGTGCCAAGCCGCCTTCGGAAACATGCCTCAGCTCCTGGCGGGCTGTAACTGGGTTTCCACCTGGTTCAACGCCGCCGACAATCCCCAGATGCTGTACAAGCAAGTCGACTGCCCAGCGGAGATCACCGCCAAGTCGGGAGAGTAGTCAGCAATTTCACCACAGAGGGCACAGAGCACGCAGAGTTGGAATGGAGAGGAGAGAGGCTGGCTCCTGGCCCGCTTCAGACCTGTCGACATGATCGTGCGCACTCTCCTCTTCTTTCTGGCTGTGCTGCTAGCTGCCTGTGCCCAGGGGCACGCCCCGCTCAACGACGGTGCCGTCGATCTTGGCCAGCTTGCCCAGCCCGACGGACTGAGCGGCCCCGATGCTGGCGCCCAGGACAGTGCACCCGATCGCGGTTCGACGACTGACAAGGCCAACCTCCCTGATCAGGTGGCGGATATTGGGACCAGTCCGGACCTTGCCGCCGATATGGGAGCTGGTCCCGACCTGGCTGCTGAGCTGCGCGCCGACGCTGACGTTGGAGCCAGTCCTGACTTGGCTGCCGACCTCCGCACCAGTTTGGACCTGGCTGCCGACCAGGCGAACAGTGCCGATCTTGCCAGCGCAGACACGGCAAGCGGCGGCACGGATGGAGTGGTCGCATTACCCGGAGCAGATGCGTCGGCCGACGGTGGCTGCCTGCTGGCCAGCAATATTCCCGTCGATAGCCTGCCGCCCATCAGCTTTCTGGCCTATCACGATCAGCCACAGATCGAGGACTACCTGCAGGCAGTGGCCTCAGCCTTCCCTGCTATCGCCACGTACAAGGTGAACGGCCAATCTGCACAAGGCCGTGATGTGCCCTACCTCATCATAAATGCAACCTGCCAGGTCAGCCCGCCAGCCGTCTTCACCAACGGGACACACCACGGCGATGAGCCATCCAGCACAGAATCGGTCCTGGCCGTCCCCGACTATCTCTTGCGAAACAGCGCCACCGATACGTCGGTGCGAAACTTACTGCAGACCTACGCTTTCTACGTGCTGCCCCTGGTGAACCCGGATGGGTTCGCTTTGAACACGCGAGAGAACGCAGCCGGGCTGGACATCAACCGCGACTACTCTTACCCGCTGCGCAGCGATGCGGACTCGTTCCAGACTGTCGAAGCCCAGCACATGAAGTCACTGCAAGAAAGCGTCGGCTTCCGCGCGGCCATCGCGTACCACAGTGGCGCGCAAGAGGTGCTGTGGCCCTGGTGCTACACCGGCGATGCCACAGTCGACGGCAGCTTCTTCGCTGCCGCCGGACAGAAGACCGCGCAGGCGATGAGTTTCGCCATATACCAACAGTCCTACGACGACTACCCGACCNNCGACCCAGGGCGAATACATCGACTACGCCTATTGGAGGGGCCATACCCTGGCCGCGACCTTCGAAGTGTCGATTGTCAAGGCCCCGAGCGCAGCCTTGCTTGCCGGTGTGGTCGACAGCGCCTGCAAAGGCATGATCGCTTGGGTCCAGACGGTTAGCGATCACGACCGGGGCAGCCTGCATGCCGTGCCGACGGCGGCGGCGCGCCAGAGATTCCCGCTCACGGCGCCGTTTGACGGCACCAACCGACTCGAATAGCGCAGCGCCTTTTCCGCGCGCACTTTTTCACGCAACCTTCTGCGCCCGCTTCCGATAAGCCTGGCATGATTCTCACCAGCCAGGTCGAGTCCCTCCTCCAGGTAGTCGCTGGCGCGGCGCCGTGTGGGTCTGACCTTGAGTACGATCCCGCGTTCTTGGAGCTTGAGCGCCTTGCCCAGGGCAAGCCGGAACAGCAAATGGGGAGCGCTCTCGTGCCGGGGCAGGAGCCCGACTGGAATACAATCGCCCAGCGCGCCGCAGCCCTGCTGGGCAGGACCAAGGACCTGCGGATCGCGCTGCATCTGACGCGGGCCTGGCTCAATATCGACGGGTTCGCGGGCCTGCGCGACGGGATGGCCGTGCTGCGTGGGCTCACTGAGCGCTACTGGGATGGTGTCTTCCCACGCCTGGATCCCGACGATGCAGACGACCCAACCTACCGGGTCAACGTACTCATGGGGCTGTGTGATTCAGCGGCGATCATTGAACGCGTTCGCGCGCTTCCCCTAGTGATTTCGCGATCCTTCGGCCGATTCAGTTTGCGGGATCTCGCAATCGCGTCGGGTGAACTACCGCCTGCCAGTTCGGCGATTGATGGGGCCTTTGCCGAGAGCGCAATTGCCGACCTGCAAGCCACGGCCGCCAGCCTGCGCGAATCTCTCGAACACCTGACCGCGCTTGAGACAACGGTTGGCGGCCACGTGGGCGGCGTCCAGGCGCCGAGCTTCTCGAAGTTGTCCGGGCTGCTGGGGCAGGCCGACAAGATTTTGGCGGCTCGTCTCGAACAACGGGGCGTCCGATCGGCGATTCCTACCGGCGGTCCACCCAGCGATGCGGTGGCCGCCGCACAGCCGGCGCCGGCCGCGCCGATGGGGACGGTCAGCTCTCGGGAAGAGGTGGTTCCCTTGCTCGACCGGATTTGCGCGTACTACGCGCGGCACGAGCCGTCGAGCCCCGTGCCGCTCTTGCTTGCACGATGCAAGCGATTGGTATCAGCGACTTTCCTGGACATCGTCCGTGACGTCGCGCCGGGCGCGGTTTCCCAGGTGGACATTTTGCGCGGCAAGGACAACTAGGCAGGCGCCCGATCAGAAGAGGGCAGCGTCAGTTCTCACAACTCGGAGATAGGTGAACACCATGAGCAACAGCGGACAGAAGTTCATCGCGCGCAATCGCGCTCCACGGGTTCAGATCGAATACGACGTCGAGCTCTACGGGGCCGAAAAGAAGGTCCAACTTCCCTTCGTCATGGGGGTGATGGCCGATCTTTCCGGGAATCCCGCTGAGCCGCTCGCCCCGGTTGCCGACCGGAAGTTCCTCGACATCTCGGTCGACGACTTCGACGACCGACTTAGGGCGATGAAGCCGCGGGTGGCGGTCCAGGTTCCCAACACCTTGACCGGCGAGGGGAACCTCAGTCTCGACCTTTCCTTCGAAAGTCTGGATGAGTTTTCACCTGCGGCCATCGCGCGCAAGGTGGGGCCGCTCAACCAGCTGCTCCAGGCGCGACAGCAGTTGTCCAACTTGATCACTTACATGGATGGTCGCACCGGCGCCGAGGACCTGATCGCGAAGGCACTGCACGATCCAGCGCTGCTACAAGCGCTGGCCTCGGCGCCCAAGCCCGAGGGTGGAATTCCCGAAACCGGAAAGGACAAGTGAAGGTGACCCATGGCTGATGCAACAGAGCACACCCAAGTCCAGGCTGGCGCGGTGACCGATCAGGTTTCCGATTTCGCCACGCTGCTCAACAAGCAGTTCAACCCCCAGACCGATACTGCCAAGCGAGAAGTCGAGGGTGCGGTACGAACCCTCGCCCAGCAAGCCCTGGCCAGCACCCAGCTCATCTCAATCGACGTCGTGCAGAGTATCGAAGCGATGGTCGCCGAGATCGACAAGAAGCTGAGTGAGCAGATCAACGCGATCATGCACCACCCTGATTTCCAGCAGCTCGAAGGCGCGTGGCGAGGTCTGCACTACCTGGTCTCCAACAGCGAGACCGACGAGATGCTGAAGATCCGAGTGTTCAACGTGTCCAAGAAAGATCTACACAAGACTCTCAAGCGCTTCAAGGGCGCCGCGTGGGATCAGAGCCCGTTGTTCAAGAAGCTCTACGAAGAAGAGTACGGGACCCTGGGGGGAGAACCCTTCGGGTGCCTGGTGGGCGACTACTACTTCGATCACGGTCCGCAGGACGTGGAGTTGCTGGGCGAGCTGGCCAAGATCGCGGCAGCGGGCCATGCCCCCTTGCTGGCGTCCGCCTCGCCGACCGTGTTCCAGATGGAATCCTGGCAGGAGCTCTCCAACCCGCGTGACCTGACCAAGATCTTCCAGATCCCCGAGTATGCCGGATGGCGATCGCTGCGCGAGTCGGACGACGCCCGCTATGTCGGTCTGAGCATGCCGCGCTTCCTCGCCCGGAGACCCTATGGGGCCAAAACCAACCCGGTCGAGGAGTTCGACTTCGAGGAAGATGCCAACGGGCCCGACGCAAGAAAGTACACCTGGGCGAACTCAGCCTATGCCATGGCGGTAAACATCAACCGCTCTTTCAAGAGCTACGGCTGGTGCTCGCGGATTCGTGGCATCGAATCGGGCGGCGACGTCCAGGGCCTGCCCACCCACACCTTCCCCACTGATGACGGGGGTGTCGACATGCGCTGCCCGACCGAAATCGCCATCAGCGACCGGCGCGAAGCCGAGCTGGCCAAGAACGGCTTCATGCCCCTCGTGTACAAGAAGAACACCGACTTTGCTGCCTTCATCGGGGCGCAGTCCCTGCACAAGCCGGCCCAGTACGACGACCCTGACGCGACCTCCAACGCCGCATTGGCCGCACGTCTGCCCTATCTCTTCGCCACCTGCCGCTTTGCCCACTATTTGAAGTGCATTGTTCGCGACAAGATCGGATCCTTCAAAGAAGCCGAGGACATGCAGCGCTGGCTGCAGAACTGGATCGTCCAATATGTCGATGGCGATCCGGCGCACTCCAACGAGGCCACCAAGGCGCGCAAGCCCCTCGCGGCCGCCGAGGTCATCGTCGAGCCGGTCGAGGGCAATCCCGGCTACTACGCGTCCAAGTTCTTCCTTCGTCCCCACTACCAACTCGAAGGGCTGACTGTGTCTTTGCGGCTAGTTGCAAAGCTTCCCTCAGCCAAGGCGAGTTGATCCGCCCCACCAGTCGTTCGGAAAACCGCAATCTAGCAAGGAGTCTGGAAAATGTCGTTCAAGATCTGCATGAAAATCAAGAAGATCACAGGTGAGTCAGTTGTCGAAAACCACGCCGGAGAAATTGACGTGTTGTCGTGGAGCTGGGGCCTGACCCAGTCCGCCACCGGCCAGGTAGGCGGGGCGCGGGCGGGCACAGCCGACGTCAAGGACCTCACCTTCACCAAGTACGTGGACCATGCCTCACCCACACTCATTCAAGAGTGCTTTGCTGGCGACGATCAGGGGGAGGCGGTGCTCACCGTGATCAAGGGCGCCGGGACAAACGCGCTGGAGTTCGTCAAGATCACGATGAGTGGAACCGTGATCATTTCTTCGGTCAAGACCGGCGATCCTCTTCCCAACGACAGGTATTCCGAGACGGTGACCCTCAATTTCTCGCACGTGAAGTTCGAGTACACCCCGCTGAATCCGGACAACAGCGCAGGCGCGACCGCGACCGGGGAATTCACAATCAGTCGTCAGGCATGACAAGTGACGTTGCGCCATGGCCGAGTTGACGCCCAAGGAGCGCCTTTCACCCTCCTTGCTTGATCGACTGACTGATCACGAACCGGATCGGGCGACAGAGTCACGCGAGTCACGGGTTCTGTCGCCCGCCCGGTTGCGTGAGTGCGTGCGGCGAGATTTGGCCTGGCTCTTCAACACGACCCACATGCAGTCTTTGCAGGACCTGAGCGATGCGCCTCTGGTCGCGCGCTCGGTGCTGAACTTCGGCATTCCCGAGCTGGCCGGCCGGATAGCATCTAGCCTCGACACAGTGGAGTTGGAACAAATGATCCGTCAAGCCGTCTTGAGCTTCGAGCCACGCCTGGATCGGAACTCAGTGAAAGTGAGGCCGGTCGTGGACGAGCACCAGATGAATCACAATGCTTTGGCTTTCGAGGTGGAGGCGGATTTGTGGGCCCAGCCGCTCCCACTGCGCCTGTTTCTGCGAACTGCGGTTGACCTGGAAACCGGCAGCGTGGAAGTGGCCGACCAGGGCGGCAAGGGGTGCTTGTGATGGACCCTCGGTTGCTAGGCAGCTACAACCGCGAATTGCAGTACCTGCGAGAAATGGGCGGGGAGTTTGCCCGCGAGTTCCCCAAGATCGCGGGCCGGCTGGGTTTGGAGTCGCTGGAGTGTTCCGACCCATATGTGGAGCGGCTGCTCGAGTCCTTCGCTTTCTTGACCGCGCGGGTTCAGCTCAAGATCGACGCAGAATTTCCGCGTTTCAGCCAGCACCTTCTACACATGGTCTATCCCCACCTTCTCGCCCCCACGCCGTCGATGGCGGTGCTGGAGTTGCAGCCCAACCTGTCCGAGGGTGCGCTGGCCGATGGGTTCTGCGTCGCACGCGGAGCTGCCTTGCGCAGCTTGACTGGCCGGGGCGCCGAGACAGCCTGCGAGTACCGCACGGCCCACGAGGTGACACTGTGGCCACTGGAGCTGATCGGCGCCGAATACACCGCGTTCTTGGCGGATCTGGGCTCGCTTCGGCTTTTCGGCAAAGGCAAGGCAGCGCTGCGGCTGCGGCTGCGCGCCGCCGCCGGGTTGTCCATGGACCGCCTGGCGCTTGCGCACCTGCCGATCTTTCTGCGCGGCAGCGACGAAATTGCCATGCGACTCTACGAGTTGCTGATGGGCCACAGTGTGGCAGTGGTCGCCCGCGCGGGTGGACCAGGCCAACCGGAAAGTCACGTCATGGCCGATGCAAGCGTGAGACCGCTCGGGTTCGACGACGAGCAGGCGCTGCTTCCCTATGGACCACGATCCTTTCAGGGCTACCGCCTTCTGCAGGAGTATTTCGCTTTTCCCAACCGCTACATGTTCTTTGACCTCTGCGGGTTGCAGAAGACCGTGCGCAGCTGCCCCGATTCCGAACTTGAGATCATCGTCGTCTTCGACACTCCGGATCCACGCCTGGAGAAGGCGGTCAGTCCTTCTCAGTTCGCGCTTTTCTGCACACCCGCGGTAAACCTGTTTCCCCGGCGCGCCGATCGCATCCACCTTGGCGCCAGCGCCAGCGAGTACCACGTGGTGCCCGACCGAACCCGGCCCATGGATTTCGAGGTCCACGCCGTCACCGAGGTGGTCGGGTACGGCACCGGCGCCAACGAGAAACAGGAATTCCTTCCCTTCTACGCGACCAATGAACAGTCGGCCGGAGCCGGCACAGCCTACTACACCGTGCATCGCCAGCCCCGCGTCCTCTCTGCCAAGCAGCGCGTGCAAGGGGCCCGCTCGAGCTATGTAGGCAGCGAGGTGTTCCTGGCGCTGGTGGATCCCGACGATGCGCCCTTTCGATCGCAGCTCAAGCAGCTTGCGGTGGCGGTCACCTGCAGCAACCGCGATCTGCCGCTGCACCTGCCTCTCGGCCAGGGGATCAGCGATTTTTCGTTAGAAAGCGGCGCTCCGGTCGCCGCGGTTCGCTGCGTGGCCGGGCCGACTCCCCCGCGACCGTCGTGTGCCCACGGAGATCCGACCTGGAGGCTGATCAGCCACTTGTCGCTCAACTACTTGTCGCTCACCGACGCTGCCGACGGTGGTGGGGCCAAAGCCCTGCGTGAACTGCTTGCGCTCTACGGTGATTCAGCGGATGCCGTGATCCGTCGCCAAATCGAGGGCGTCCGCTTCGTCGCGTCGCAAGCGGTAACCAGGCGGCTGCCCTTGCCCGGGCCGGCCGCCTTTGCTCGTGGCACCAAGGTCACGCTCACCTGCGACGAAACCGCCTTTGCGGGCATGGGGGTTTTCCTTCTCGGCTCCGTGCTGGAGCGGTTCTTCAGCAAGTACACATCTATCAACTCCTTCACCGAAACCGCGCTGCAGACTGTGCAGCGTGGGGAAATCGCGCGATGGCCAGCCCGGATCGGACGCCGTCAGTTGGTGTAGCAGGCCCGCTGGCAGCGAATGCCCCTGGTTCCGGGGAGCTGCTGCGCGCACTGGAAAGCGCGCCCCATCGCTTCGACTTCCTCGATGTCCTGCGACGGTTCGAGTGCGCCTATCCGCGAAGCGCCCGCCTGGGGCGAGCCGCCCTCCCCTGCCACGAGCCGATCCGGCTTGGCCAGGAACCGTCTCTCGCCTTTGCCCCCTCGACCCTGGCGTCGTTCGCGCCGTCCGCCGGAGGCAAGCCGCCACGTCTTTCGGTTCACTTTCTCGGGCTGCTCGGCCCCAATGGGCCGTTGCCCATTCACCTGACCGAATATGCGCGCGATCGTACCCGCAACGCCGGTGACTTCGCGCTGGTTCGCTTTTTCGACCTCTTTCACCACCGAATCCTCGCCCTCTTCTTTCGTGCCTGGGCCGACGCACAGCCGACGGTCAGTTTCGACCGGCCCGCTGAAGATCGTTTCGCGACCTATGTCGGCTCTCTGCTCGGTCTAGGGATGCCATCGCTTCGCGATCGCGACGAATTCCCGGATCGGGCCAAACTGTACTTTGCTGGACGCTTTGCCGCCCAGCCGCGCAACTGTGAGGGATTGGCGGCAGTGGTAGCTGCCTTCTTTGGCTTGCCAGTCCAGGTCGAGGAGTTTGTGGGCGAGTGGCTAGCGCTGCCCGAGGAAGCGCGTTGGCGGCTAGGGAGGGGGGCTATGCTGGGCCAGAGCACAGTGGCCGGAGCGCGGACTTGGCAGCGGCAAAGCAAGTTCCGCATTGTCTTCGGCCCTCTGCACGAAGGCGACTTTCATAGTCTCTTGCCCGGGGGGGCCAGGCTGCGGCGCCTCGCCGCACTGGTGCGCAACTACGTTGGCGATTCACTGAACTGGGACGTGCGCCTTCATCTTGCGGATCAGGTGAAGAGGCCCTTTGCTCTGGGCTGCGCGGCGCGACTCGGTTGGACTTCCTGGCTGGGACCATGCCGGCAAGGCGAGCGCAGGCAAGACGTAATCCTGAACCCCCTGAGGGAAGGTATGGCCGCCATGTCCCAGCCTATGAACTAGGAGAAGACGATGTCCGAAATCACCCGTGTTTCCCTCTTCGGCAAGCTCAACAACCTGGCCTACCAGGCGATCGAAAGTGCCACCGTTTTTTGCAAGCTGCGTGGCAACCCCTACGTCGAGTTGGTCCACTGGTTCAACCAGATCTTGCAATTGCCCGACTCCGATCTGCACCATCTCTTGCGGGAATTCCGTATCGATCCTTCACGGTTGGCGCGCGATTTGACAACCGCGCTCGACCAACTTCCCCGGGGGGCCACGTCGATCTCCGACCTGTCTTCCCATGTGGAAGAGGCGGTCGAGCGCGGCTGGGTCTTCGCGACCTTGTTGTTCGGCGACTCGCAAGTGCGAACCGGGCACCTGCTGGTGGGAATTCTCAAGACGCCGGTTCTCCGCAATTCGCTTTCCGCCATGTCGCGCGAGTTCGACAAGCTGAAGGTCGAGCAACTGACCGACGCATGGAGCACCATCACTAAAGGCTCGCCCGAGGAAGCGATGGGCGCCAGCGACGGCTTGCGGGCTGGTGCAGGCGTCTCGCCCGGGGAATCCAGTGGGGCCATGCCCCCGGCCCCCATGGGCAAACAGGAGGCTCTGCGCAGGTTCTCCGTGGACCTGACCGAGCGGGCGCGCAGCGGAGAAATGGATCCCGTCGTAGGACGCGACGAGGAGATTCGGCAGNNCCCCATCCTCACCGGCGAGGCGGGGGTAGGAAAGACCGCGGTAGTCGAGGGATTCGCCCAGCGCATTGCCAGCGGCGATGTTCCCCCTGCTTTGCGGGGCGTGTCGCTGCGCGCGCTCGACCTCGGGCTACTGCAGGCTGGCGCCAGCATGAAGGGTGAATTCGAAAGCCGCCTGCGCCAGGTGATCGACGAGGTGCAAGCGTCAGCTCAACCCATCATTTTGTTCATCGACGAGGCCCACACCTTGATCGGCGCAGGAGGCGCCGCCGGGACGGGCGATGCGGCCAACCTGCTCAAGCCGGCTCTGGCGCGCGGCAAGCTGCGTACCATCGCGGCCACCACCTGGGCCGAGTACAAGAAGCACATCGAAAAGGATCCGGCGCTCACCCGGCGCTTCCAGGTGGTGCAGGTGGGTGAGCCTGACGAGGCCAAGGCCCTGCTCATGATGCGGGGAACAGCGTCCGCGCTGGAGAAGCACCATCGGGTGCTCGTGCTCGACGAAGCGCTGGAGGCGGCGGTCCGGCTGTCCCACCGCTACATCCCAGCCCGCCAGTTGCCCGACAAGGCGGTCAGTCTACTCGACACCTGCTGTGCCCGGGTCGCCATCAGCCAGCACGCGGTGCCGGCCGAGGTCGAGGACAGCCGCCGCCGCATCCAGGGGCTTGATACCGAGATCGAGATCATCGACCGAGAGTCGGCCCTGGGCATGAGCAGCGCGTCCGGCCGAAGAGCGGCCGCGCAAGCGAGCCTGCAGGCGGAAAAGCAGCGGCTGGCCGACCTGGAAGAGCGCTGGGCCGCGGAAAGGAAGCTGGTCGATCAGATTCTCAATCTGCGGACCAAGCTGCGGGGAGACTCGGAGGCAGCCGAGCGCGCCGCCTGGCTGGACGAGCTGCACACGGCCCAGGCATCACTCGGCAAGCTGCAAGGCGAGCAACCCCTGATTCTGCCGACCGTGGATCAGCAGGCCGTGGCGTCGGTGGTGGGCGATTGGACCGGCATTCCCGTGGGCCGCATGGTCAAGAATGAAATTGAAACCGTACTGCGGCTGGCCGGAACTCTCGGCCAACGGGTGCTCGGCCAGAGCCACGCCTTGGAAATGATCGCCCGCCGGATCCAGACCTCGCGCGCGGGAATCGAAAACCCCAACAAGCCCATCGGCGTGTTCATGCTGGCCGGGCCCTCGGGCGTGGGGAAGACCGAAACCGCGCTGGCGCTGGCCGAGACCCTGTACGGCGGCGAGCAGAACGCCATCACCATCAACATGAGTGAATTTCAAGAGGCGCACACCGTATCCACGCTGAAAGGCGCGCCCCCTGGCTACGTCGGTTACGGCGAAGGTGGCGTGCTGACCGAGGCGGTTCGCCGGCGCCCCTACAGCGTGGTCCTGCTCGACGAGNNGACTTTACGAACACACTGATCTTTCTCACCACCAACGTGGGCAGCGAGCTGATTCTTGCTCTCTGCAAAGATACCGCCGCGCGCCCCGATCCCGAGCAAATCGCCCAGGCCCTGCGCAAGGCTCTCTTGCGAAGCTTCCCCGCCGCCCTGCTGGGCCGCATGGTCACCATTCCCTACTATCCGCTCAGCGACGACATGATCGGCAAGATTGCGCGCCTGCAACTTGGCCGTGTGGCCAAGCGCGTGCACGAGAGCCACCGCATCCCGTTCACCTACGACGACGACGTGGTCAAGCTAATTGCCGGCCGTTGCACCGAATTGGAGAGCGGCGGCCGCATGATCGACTCGATCCTGACCAACACCCTGCTGCCCAGGATCAGCCAAGAGCTGCTCACCCGCATTATGCAAGGCAAGTCCGTCACCCGGGTTGCCACCACGGTGACTGGCGGCGAATTTCACTACGCGTTTGATTGATCGCGCCAGTTTCATTGACTCAACTGTCGCGCTAGACTGCGATTCATCATGCGCGCCATCGCCATCTCGGGCAGCCCCCGCAAACAAGGCAACACCGAAACGCTGCTGCAGCGCTGCCTCGATCGGCTGGAGGATCGTGGCGTGCCGGGCGAGCTGGTGCCACTGCGGGACAAGACCATCAAGGGCTGCCGTGCGTGTGCTACTTGCAATCGCCTGCGCGACAAGACTTGCAACCAGAAGGATGACGACTTCCATCCCGTCTTTGAGAAGATGCAGCACGCGGACATCATCGTGGTCGGGTCGCCGGTCTACTTCGGCTCTGCCACGCCGGAGATGGTGGCCCTGCTCGATCGGGCGGGATATGTGTCGCGCGCCAATGGCAGTCTCTTTTCGCGCAAGATTGGCGGCCCGGTGGCCATTGCTCGACGCGCGGGTCACAACTTCACGTTTGCGCAGCTCCTTATGTGGTTCATGATCAACGACATGGTGGTGCCGGGGTCGTCGTACTGGAACGTAGCCCTGGCGCGCGAGGCGGGAGAGGTGGCCCGTGACAGCGAGGCCTTGGCAACCATCGAGCGCTTTGCCGATAACCTGGCCTGGCTGGCGGAACGTCTGGCGTGAGATCTGGAGGAACCATGACCATCGAACAGGCGATCAAGACCGCACTTGAGTTCGAGAGGAAGGTGCATGCCCAGTACGAAACCGAGGCGAAGAACGCGAGCGACGCCACCGCGAAGAGGATATTCACGACCCTGGCGCAAGAGGAGCAGGGCCACGTTGCGTACCTGGAAAGCCGTCTGGCCGAATGGCAAAAGGATGGCCGGCTGTCGGCTGAGAAGCTGCACACTGTCCTGCCGTCGGCCGCGCGCATCCGGGCTGGGGTTGGGCGCCTGCGCGCCGGGGTTGGCAAGCAAGCGGGCAGCCACGACGCCGAACTGTCCTCACTCTATCGAGCCTTGGCCGCCGAGGACGAGACCTCGGCCTTCTACCTAAAGATGGTTCGCGAGCTGCCCGCCGAAGGGCAAGACCTGTTTTCCCGCTTTCTTGCGATCGAAGACGGGCATGCGGCCATTGTGCAGGCCGAGATCGACAACGTCAAGCACATGGGATTCTGGTTCGATCTGAAAGAATTCGATTTGGAGAGTGGTTGAGCCTGCCAGCGCTGCCTCAGAAGGCATAGACTCGGCTACCATGGACGACATGAGCCGGCCGCATTTTTGTCGGTGCGCCCAAGCTGCTCTTGCGGCCTGCATGGCCCTGACGGCCAGCGCTTGTGGCCATGGCCTCTTCGCCCCTGGCCCTGAGGTTGATGCCAATGGCGACGGCGGAACCAGCATCGACGCGGCAGATGGAGTTCCGCCGAACACCGACGGGCGCGCGGCAGATGGCGTTTCGCCGGACGCCGACGGGCGCGCGGTAGATGGCGTTCCGCTGGACGCCGATGCACCCGTCTTGCCCGTTGCTGACGCGTATCCTGATCAGAAACTGTCGGATGGTACGAGTGATGGCATTGCGGCAAGGCCAAGCATAACAACGAAGGTCGATTCCCCCGGCGGCACGATCCAACTTGGTGACGCCACTTTGATCGTGCTCAGGGGCACCTTCCCCCAGGAAACATTTGTGACCCTGACCCTGATAAGCGACGACGGAACGCTGGCAGACCACCCTGGCGCCATCGGGCCGATCTTCTCCATCAGCAAGACCGATGCCCTAGGAAACGATGTTACTTTGCAGCAGCCTATGATCTTCAATCTCGACTTTACGCCCGCCAATGCCTCAATTCCGGCGCAACGTGTGACACTGGCCTATCTCAACACCCAGAGCAATCCCACTCTGTGGATCCCCATTGTTCCGGACTCGTCGCACGACGCAGGAGCCGGCGTGCTGACCGGGATTGTAGTCGACTTCTCCGGAACCAGATTGTTTGCTCCCGTCGAATCCTGCCTGAACGGCGAAACCTGCCCTGACCCCGAGACCTGCGGGGGTGGGTCCTGCCAGTGACCCTGTCGTATTCGGATGAAAACCAGGCTGTTCGGTGGATACGCCACCGCGACAACCTGCCGCGAGCGCTGCATCGGCGTCCTTGCGCGCGTGCCAGCCGCGGGCTATGAATAGTTCTTAGTTCGGGCGCGTAGCTCATCTGGATAGAGCATCGGCCTCCGGAGCCGGGGGTAGTGGGTTCAAATCCCGCCGCGCTCACTGCTAGATCAGTGTGGGAACCCTGAAAGGGTTCCCACGCCCTCCCGCGATGGTCCGCCGCCGGCGAGGGCGCGCGCGGGGTGGGCAGGGTGGCGGGCCGTCCCGAAGTTCCCGTAGGGGGCAGAGCCAGCGGGCTACGCATGCGATGAGGCTGGGCTTGGCTGGGCCGCGCTGGGTTGAGGCGCCACCTGCTCGGCTATCTGATTAGTACTAGCGCGCGGATGTAGGAATGCCGGTTGGCACCGAGCGAAGATTGAGAAGAAAGCAGTGGGTGCTGACCCCCGGCTTTCCGTGCATGGCGTAGGCGGTCGCGGTGCAGCCGCCCCGGCAGCGCTGGGCTTGCTCGCAGTCGGCACACGCACCGGACAATTGCGCAGGCGTGTAGTGCCGATTGTAGCTGAATCGATTCGGGTCGTTCCAGATTGCGCATAGAGATTCCTCGCGCACATTGCCTTCTGTGCAGATGTCGGGCAAGGCCAGGCAACCCTTGACCCGGCCGTCACTGGTCACCCCCAGGGCGTCGAGTCCAGCGCGGCAGCCGAGCCACGGCCGCGGGAAGCCGCCCTGAATGGTGCGCAACGCAATGTCATCGCTGGTGCCATAGCCGATGTTGTCCGTGAGGTGCGGGCGCAGGCCGGGCCGCCGCGCCAGGCGACGAAGCACGCGCAAGAGCTCGGGCATCACGGCCGGCGGTGTGATGAGGTGTCGGTTCTCCTCGGCCCGGCCCAGCGGTAGGGTCAACTGCAACTGCCAGCCAAGCACGCCCGCGTCTTCGAGAATCGGCGCCAGGAATTCCAGTTCCGACAAGTTGCCTTGGTTCACCTGGCTGGTCACGCCCACCTTCAGTCCCGCTTGGTCGACGAATCGGATGGCGCGCAAAGCCTGTTCGAAACAACCCGAAACCCGGCGCTGCGCATCGTGCGTGTTCGCTAGCCCGTCGATGCTGATTGTGACCGAGTGCAGACCGCAATCCCGCATCGCGAGCGCCACGTTTTCATCCAGGCCCTGGCCGCAACTGATCAGGTCGACCAACATGTCGCGGGCGCGGCCGGCGCGCACCAGATCGACCCAGCGCTGATAGAGCAGCGGCTCGCCGCCCATGAGCGTGATGCGGCGGCAGCCCAGATCAGCGAGCGAGCCGATCACGCCCAGCCATTCATCGTGGTCTAGCTCGCGGGCGCGCGGCGCACCGGCGTGCGAGCCGCAGGTCTGGCATCGGCACGGGCAGCGCAATGTCAGTTCCAGCGCGGCGACGAAAGGAGCGGGTGAGGGCTTCATGCGCAGCCCCCGCGCACGCGATGCAGGCAAAACGGATTTGAATAGATACTGCCCGTGGTCCAGTAGGCCATGGTGGTGCAACCCGCGCGGCACAAGGGTCCCACCCGGCATCGGCCACAGGGACCAGCAAGCTTGCTGGCGTCGAAACGCGTGCTGTAAGCGAAGCGCTCGGCGTCGTTCCAGATCGTCGCTAGCGATTCGTCGTGCAAATCACCAGCGTCGAATTCGGGTGGCATGCCGGAACAGCCGCGCACCCGGCCGTCATAGGTGATGGCCACCGCGCGAATGCCGGCTTGGCAGCCGCTCCAAAGTGACGGCGCGCCGGCTGAGCCACGCAGACCAAGTTCGCGCTCGGTGAAGTAGCCGATGGTGTCGCTGGCGTCGATTCGCGGCGTCTTTCCGTTGGCGTGCGCCTCGACGAGAAACGCAGTCAAAGTCTCCAGATCCGCGGGTGCGATGACGATCGGCTGCGCGGCTTCGAGTGCCCGGCCCATGGGAATCACCAACTGGATNNTTTCTACCCGGGGCAGGGCGCGCTCGATGGCCGCCACCGCCTCGCTCCAAGGGGACGGTCCCGCGCCGGGACGAAGCCGGATGCGGTCATGGGTGGCTTGCAGCCCGTCGAGCGAAATGCCGACCGCCGCGACCCCGGCGTCGAGAGCGCGGGCCAGGTGTTCTTGATCGAGCAGGGTGCCGTTGGTGACCAAGGCGGTTCGCAGTCCAAGTCCGGCGAAGTCGCGGCACAGATCGTCCCAGTCCGGATGCAAGAGCGGCTCGCCTCCCGTGACATCGACCTCGTGGCAGCCGAGCTGCGCCAATTCCCGCGCCACGCCGCGGATTCGTTCAGTCGGCAGCTCGCGCCGCGAAACCTCACCGCAATGATTCTCGCAGTGGATACAGCGTAGGTTGCATCGACGGGTGATCTCGAAGATGCAGGTGTGCGGCTTGCGCGCCACCTGATCAAGCGGGTGCCCGTTCAAACGAAACGAACCCCCATGTAGATGAGTATGGGCTTACAGATCCACGGCGCGTTCGGATCGGACGATGTAATGATGTAATCTCCCCCGCACATCATCGACCGGGCAAGACAGTAAAGGTCGCTGCCAACAACACTGCAATTGAGGCCTGCAAGTTCCTCGGCCAAGCCCGCCCACGAATCGCCCAGTTGCGCCAGGCAGGTGAGGATCNNGCGTCTGGAGCGGCCACAGCATCTAGTGCGGGAGGCGCGTCAGGGACCGTCACGATAATGCGTGGGAGATCGGGGCTTGCCTCGGGCTTCCCGGCATCGACGACGCTGGGTGCAGGAGGTGCATCGGGCGACGTGATGGGATTCGAAGCATCAGGTGTGGGGTGGGTGGTGTCGACGACATCAGGCGGGCCCGCGTCGCGCGCCTGGACGTGCAAGCCCGACCCACTGCAGCCGACGCTGGCCACCCCGCCGAGGAACAGCAAGAGCCCAAGCGCCGGAACCGAAAGGCCGGAGGCCAGGCGGCGAAAGCTTGCCGGCCCTGCCGTCTGGCGTGCCAGCGCGGCGCGGATCTCATCTAGCAGCGTGGCGTAGCGCTCACTGTCGAGTAGCTCATTGTCAACCAGGGCGCCGGGCGACGCCGCTTGCCGCAGCTTGAGATCGCGGGCCAGGGTTTCGAGCAGCCCGCGCAACGATGTCCAGAATATGTCGCAGGCGTGGCGCGCGACCATCGTGGCGTGGAGTGCTGCCAGGGTTTCCTCGGTGGTGGCCCAGGGCTTGACCTTCATTCCGCACATCTCAATCAAGAATGAACGAATGCGCTGGATCGCCGAGGGAATGATCAGGTTTTCCATGCAACCACCTCCAGTTCGTGAGAAGAACGGCTACTTCACCAGATTCGCCATCTCGCTGCCGGCGAGCAGGAACGCGCCCACCCCGTAGTCGTGGGTTTCAGTGGCTCCTGCCGCCGCAGGCGCACTTCCAGTCGCTTGAATGCAGCCAACCCGGCCCTGCGCATCGACCTGCTGCACGAGACCGTTCCAGGCCGAGACTACGACGGGCAGGTAGGTCGCACGATCAAGCAATCCCTGGTTGATGCCATAGGTGATGGCGTAGCTGATTAGGCCGGT
>PMJE01000156.1:19641-23966 GCA_003157315.1 Myxococcales bacterium
CGCTGCCGTTGACGAAGGTCGAGTCACGCCAGAACAGCCCCGTCTTGCTGTCAAGCAGGCCCGCCTGCGTGGCGAACCACATGGTGTCGAGGAAGCTGTAGTACGAGGCATCGTTAACAATTGTGCCCAGGCGAACCACTGCCCCAGGCGCCATGAAGAGCGCATCACACCACCACCAGTCATCGACATTCTTGACGATTCCCGGCTTCGGGCTTGCCTTGACCAAGTCAATGCTGGCCTTGGTGCTCTGATACATGCTCGCGTTGGCGGCGACCGAGTTCTGCAGATAGAGATCGGTGTAGACCTGTCCGGCGCATTGGTTGTCCGCGCTCCGGGTGGGCGAGCCAAGCAGCGTCCAGTTGTTCTTCTGCGCCCAATTGGTTGCATCCGTCAGATAGGTCTGGTCGTTGGTGGCCAAGTAAGCGGCCATCACCCCGATGTAGAAGGTGGCCTCGGTCCATTTGTTGACCCAGCTCGGATCCTCGGGCCCGAGCTGGATCTCATAGCTGGTAGCCTTGCTCATGATAGCCTCAATATCGGCCAGGGCAGGCAAGGTGACCGTCGTGCCGCCGGTGCCGCTGGTCCCGCCTGAGCTGCCACCCGTGGCAGGGGAACCGCCGGATGCCGTGGTCCCGCCTGAGCTGCCACCCGTGGCGGTAGAACCACCAGACGCCATGTTTCCGCCTGATCCTGTCGATCCGCCGGTACCCGTGGAACCGCCACTGCCCCCGGCGCCGCCGCTGCCCGATACGGTTAGGTTGAACTGCTGGTAGTTCGCGCCCGATGAAGTCCACTGCACGATGTAGGTGCCGTCAGCGGTCCCTCCTTGATTGGCCTCGATGACCTTGCCACTGTGCCGCGCGGTCAGTCGAACCGAACCATTCGTATTGGTGGTGACAGACCATTGTTGGTTCGTGCCACTGCCGCAGGTGTATTGAATTACCGCAGCCCCATTTGCCGTGGACTTGGACTGCACGTCGAGACACTTGCCGCTCGCAACATTCACGATGTGGTGGTAGCTGCCCGAATAGACAGGAAAGTGAAATTGTTGGCTGGCCGAGTTCGAGCAAGGTTCCAGTTGGGCGCGGGCGGAATTGGCAAGACTCTGCCCAGCGATCTGCACACACTTGCCGCTGGCCACGCCAGTGATTGTGTAGGTTGCGTTTGGATCGACGGTGAGCGTCTGCGAAGATGTTTCCGTCTCTTCAATTGGCGATCCGGAGGAACAACCCAGAAGGGCGAGTGAGATTCCGACGACCGACAACGTCCAATGATGGATGAACTTCAAACTATTGCGCATGGTAGTCCCTTGCCTTGTCTATGTTTCTGCGGAACCCGCGTCGTTAGCTGCGACTGTGCGAGAAAAGGCCAAGATAACTGTGAACCGGAATGTCTTGCGCTGTCAACTGCGAATGGTCCACGTAACGCAGATGCAATATCCGCGACATCGTTGGGGGAATTCTCCTTCCCCACCATGTACGACGCCCTGCTCGGCTATCTGATTGGTTTCCGCGCGCGGATGCAGGGATCCACATTGGCAACCCTCGGAGGTAGGATTCCGGCATGGTAACAAGGGATTGTGCGACTCTCTCAACCGCACTCTGGCATTGTGCAAGTCCTTCCCCAGCCCGTCGGTGCCTCGCCCTGTGCAGGAGTCCCTGCGCAAAACCGTGCAGGCGGCGCTGTATGAACGCGATTCCGACTGAGTCGCCTCCATCTTGAGACTTGAGGCCACCGAGCCTAGGCCGGCGCGCCGCCGTCAGGACGCCAGCGCGCCCACCGGGCGGCCGTCGACCAGCAAGGTGTGAATCCGCCGCACGAGTTCGTCCACATCGAAGGGTTTGACCAGATGCCCGGCAAAGCCCGCCTCGCGGGTACGCCTGAAGTCATCCGGCTCTCCCAGAGCGGTCACCGCAAGCGCAGGGATCGAGGCACAGCCCGCTAGCAGGCGCGCTCCACGCAAGAATTGATAGCCGTCGATACCGGGCAGACCGATGTCGACCAGGATGACGCTCGGCCGCTCCCGGCCAAGCCAGTCGAGAGCCGCCTCTCCGGTCGCACAGGTTGCCACCGAGTAACCGCGCATGCCCAGACAGGTGGCGACCGTCTCGCGAGCGTCGTCGTTGTCTTCGACCACCAGGACCCGCGGCCCAGTTAGCGCCAGCGAGGCGGCCGCCTCAGCCTGTGGCGGCGGCGCAATGGTGGGCAACTCGACAATGAAGCGCGCGCCTCGACCCTGGCCTTCGCTTTCCGCCCGAGCAGTGCCCCCGTGCAACTCGACCAGCGACCGCACGATCGACAAACCGATACCCATGCCAGCCGGTCGAGAGGCTCCCGCAGATCCCTGCACGAATGGCGCGAACAGGCGCGGCAGAAGCTCGGGTTCAATGCCCGCACCGGTGTCTTCCACGCTGAAGATTGCGCTATCGCCGCGGCGTTGCAGTCGCGCGATGACTTGACCTCCAGTCGGAGTGAATTTGAGTGCGTTCGACAACAAGTTGATGGCGATCTGGCTCATCCGCGTGGAGTCCGCGTTCACCCAAAGTCCTGGCTCGAACGTGCCCTCAAGTTGTATCCCCGAACGCCTCGCACCTGCGTGCATGGTCGCCAGCACCTCCATGAGCAGACGGCCCAGCTCCAGCGGCTTGCACTCGACCTTCAGCGCGCCTCGTGCTGTGCGTGCCAGATCGAGCAGGTCGTCTACCAGGCGCGCTTCGTGCCGTGCGTTTCTTTCGATGATGCGCAAAGCATTCTGCACGCGCTCATCTGCGGGAACGCTGGCCTGGAGCATCTGCACCGCCATGGTTATGGGCGACAAAGGGTTGCGCAATTCGTGGGACACCACCGCNNGTGCTCGCGCGCCAGCGCCTCTTGTCGCTCGCGTTCGACACGATGGTGCTCCGTCTGATCAAGAGCGAAGGCGACCACTCGTCCCCTGCTGGCATCCATGAGCGCGCCACCCAGCACGGCGTGTACGCGCGTCCCGTCCTTGCGCACCCATTCCACCTCCCATGCTTTGGACGAGCCTTGCGCCAGCAACCGCTCCACGGTTGTGGGTTGGTCCGCGGCCTCTTCCGGCGGCGCCATCTCGGGCCAGCGGATCCGCCCAAGGACCAAGTCCTCGCGGTCGAAGCCGGTCATGGCCAGGTACGCGTCGTTGGCGTCGAGGATTCGGCCTTCCAGATCGGCCACCACGAACCCGACCACGTTCGCGTCCATCAGACGGTGCAGGGCCTCGTCGCGCTGGCGCAGGACATCTTCAGAGCGCGCCTGCTGTATCTCCAGGGCCACTCGCGGCGCGAAGAACAGCAGCACCGACTCAGCAAACTCGGCATCATCCAGGTCGCGACGAAACAGGCCCACCAAGATGCCGATGCTCTTGCCGTTGGCGTCGCGCAACGGCACACCGACGTAGGCGTGAATCCCCATCTCGGCCAGCAACGTGTCCTCGGGGAAGAGGCGCACCACATCCTTGCTGTGCGCGTACACCCGGTTCGCGATTACTTGGGCGCACGGGGTTCCAGCCAGGGAATAGGAGAACGGGGTGGCGCGCTTGCCGTCACCAAAGACCGACACAATATCCATGCTGGTGCCGTCCAGACCCAGTTGGCCCNNAAGGCTGCGCCTCGCTGACTGGAACTCTCATCGTTGACCAGACGGATCGCCTCGAACAGGCGCTGCTGCCAGGCCTGCGATTCCAGCAACTGAGCGATGCGAGCCTCCAGCTCACCCGTACTCCCACCGGGTTCGCTTCTCTCGCGTGTCGGCCGAACTGACCTTTGACTCGCGTCCATAGTACGACCCGGCTCAAGCATACCTCAGAATTCATACCTGGCTAGTCCTCTTTTGCTGAACCCAAGGGTACAAGCTGCCCCGACGGTGCGCCGAACGATGACGCGTGCAAGAGCGAGCTGACATGGAATTTCAAGAACACGATAGACTGCGTTGTATGTTCGGCACACAGCTTTCGGAACGCTTCCCATCGTGGCGACAGGAAAGCCACGCCCGCCGTTGGCCCGCGCGGGTCGCCGCCACCGTGGACGGGTTCTCGGTGATCGCGGCACAGCCTGCCACGTCGGCCAGCCAGCGCGCAGCGTACGCCATCTCAGGCACGGCCAAGGCGGTAATCGCAAATGTGAATCTGGCCCCTTCGTCGGCCTCACCCAAGTACTCCACTGACTACGGCATCCTGGTCGGCGCTGGCCGACCATCGGTCCGGACGAGTGCCCATAGGCGACGCCTTGCGGGTCCGGCCAAGTGGCCGTGCTTGGCCTGGTCACCACACTCCGGCATGATGGGGTGCCGTGGTCTATCTGCTGCTCTTG
>PMJE01000295.1 GCA_003157315.1 Myxococcales bacterium
TTCGTGCCGCCCAAGAAGGGCAAGAAGCACGTGCTGCGCGTGATCAGCGAGATCCTGTCGTATGAGCCGCGCTCACCGCAGACCAACCTGGGACTCGGGCTGGATTTCTTGGGTCGCATCGCACGCCGGCGCGCGGTGGCCTTCTTGGTTTCGGATTTTCTCGCGCCACCCTCACAGTACGAACGCTCGCTGCGCATTGCGGCCCGGCGCCATGATCTGGTTCCCGTGGCGGTGACCGATCCGCTGGAGGAGGAAATCCCGCCAGTGGGTTTGCTTGAGGTGGAAGATCCGGAGAGCGGAGAGGTGGTGGTGTTCGACACCTCGGGACCCGAAGGGAAAGTCTTTGCCAACAAGAGTCGCGCGGCACGCGAGGCACGCGAAGCCCTGTTTCGCCGCCTCTCTCTCGATGCGATTGCGGTACGCACGGATCGCCCCTATCTGCCCGCGCTGACTAGTTTCTTCGAGGCGCGCGCACGGAGGTTGCGGCATTGATCGAGTGGGTTCTGGCCGGCCTGCTGACCGCCGCGCCGACCGATGCCGGGGGGCACGCCGACGCGCAGTCGAGCGCGCTGGCGGCTCCCGCACGCGCCGACGCGCCCACCGTGACCGCGCGGGTGGACAAGGCAGAAGCCCGCGTGGGCGATGCCCTGCACCTGTCCATCACGGCGGTCAGTCCCATCGCCACGCCGGTCATCCTGCCCGAGAACATCGATCTGTCGCCTTTTTCCGAACTGGAGCGACGCCTGGAAGAAAAGGACCTGGGCGACGGAAAGATGCGCCGCGAGTTTGTGCTAACCGTGGCAGCCTATCAGCCGGGCGCGCTGGAGATCCCTGCCGTGGAGGTGACCTACTTCGGCACCGGCGGCGAAGTGCTGAGCGCACGCACACCGCCTATTCCCGTCACCATCACCAGCCTCACCGCCAACGAACCCGAACCCAAGTTGAAGGAGAACGCCGGCCCGGTGCCGGTGATCCAGCGTGACTATCTCTACGCCTACATCGCCGGCGGCCTCGCAGCTGCCGGGCTGGGCGCTGCGCTGGCGCTGTTCATTCGTCGCCGCCTGCGCGCGCGCGCGGCGCATCGCCCGGCGCCAGCGCCACGGCCGGCGCACGAGGTGGCGCTGGAACGCCTCGATCGTTTGGGTGCGCTCCTCGGAACCAGCGACGATCTGCGGCCATTCATCTTCGAGCTGTCGGAGATCATCCGTGAGTACCTAGGTGCTCGCTTCTCCTTCGACTCGCTGGAGCTGACCACCGAAGAGTTGGTGCTGCGACTGCGCCGACGGGTTCCAGTTCAGGAGATGCGCGGCTTCGTGCTGGGCGAGGTGGAGGGNNCCGAGGCGCGCGGAGCGCTGGAGACCGGGATTCGCATGGTGGAGTCGACGCGCCCGCGACCCGAGCCACCCGTGCCGGCCCCGGGCAGCGTGAGCCCCAGCGCGGAGGTGCCGCATGCCTGAGCGAGAGCAGGCGCGCGCCGCGCGTGGAGCAATTCCCTACACACTGGTCGCTGCCATCTTCCTGCCCGCGGGATTGATCTATCTCTGGTGGTTTCGTTCGCTCGAACTGCTCCGCTTTGCTCATCCGGCGGCCCTGGTATTGATCCCGCTGGCGCTGGCGCTGGTGATTTGGGCCGGCATCAGGCGCGCACCGACACGCCATCCTGTGCTGGTCTACTCGCGCGCAGGCGAGATGGCCCTGCTGCGACGGGGCTGGGCGGCGCGACTCGCCGATCTACCGGTGGTGTTGCGCCTGTTCATCGTGGTGGCAGTCGCCCTGGCTCTGGCGCGACCGCAGACCTCACAGAAGGACGACGATCTCGAGCTGGAAGGCATCGACATCGTGGTCACCCTCGACATGTCGGGCTCCATGGAAGAGACCGACCTGCAACCCAATCGTCTGGAAGCGGCCAAGGCCGTGATCCAAGACTTCGTCACCCGCCGGCGCGGGGATCGCATCGGGCTGGTGATCTTTGGCCGCGAGGCCTACACCTACACGCCGCTCACCCTCGACCATGGAACCTTCCTGCGCATGCTGGCCGAACTACAGCCGGGTATCGTCGACGGACGCGGCACCGCCATCGGCAACGGGCTGGGTGTCGCGCTGGCGCGGCTGCGCAAGTCCGACGCGAAATCCAAGGTCGTCATCCTGCTGACTGACGGGGACAACAACTCGGGCAACATCTCGCCGCTGCAAGCCGCCAGTTTTGCCCAAAAGATGGGGGTCAAGATCTACACCATCCTGGCTGGCGCCCACGACAGCAGCCGCGAGGCTGACGATGCGAATCCGCAACAGCAACGCTACCCGGTCAATCCCAAGCTGTTGGAACAGATCGCGGGTATGACCGGCGGCTCGCCCTATCTGGCCAGCGACACGCGCTCGCTGGCGCGACGATTCCAGAATATCCTGGAAGAGCTGGAGAAATCGCGCATCCGCGACCGCGGCGTGCTCTACGCGGAGCTGTATCCGCGTTTTCTCTGGCCGGCCTTCGCAGCCTTGCTGCTGGAGATCGCCTTGCGCCTATCTCGCTTGCGGAGGCTGCCCTAATTCCATGCGTATCGCCAACCCGCATTTGCTCTGGCTTCTCCTGGCAGCTCCCGCGGTGGTGCTGGCCTATGCCATCGCCTTTGCCCGGCGGCGCCGCTTGCTCAACCGGCTGGGCCAACCGGCGCTCATCGCGCGCATGGCGGCCACCGTGTCGGTGCCGCGCAAGGTGCTGCGTGCGGCCCTGGTGGTATTGGCCGTGACGCTCTTGGCCTTGGCCCTGGCGCGACCGCAAGCGGGCGGCAGGGCTCGTTTGGAAAAGCAACGCGGCCTCGACCTGGTGGTGGCGCTGGATTTCTCCAAGTCCATGTTGGCCAAGGACATCTATCCCTCGCGCCTAGAGCGCGCCAAACGTGAGCTGGAGAGACTGATGGACCGGCTGGCCGGTGATCGCATCGGTCTGGTCGCTTTTGCCGGCGAGACCCTGACCTACCCGCCCACCACC
>PMJE01000095.1:0-1019 GCA_003157315.1 Myxococcales bacterium
TTGGTTGGGTTGTTTCGCAAGCTCATCATGCAATCAGAGTCGAGCGCGCGCGCCCGTATCGCCACGTGGCCCGACGGCATCTTCCGCGCCGTCTCCTTCGCTGATACCGTGGGCGCCACCGAGTCGCTGGTGCGGGCAGCGCTTACCGCGCGCAAGGCAGGCGAGCAGATCACCCTCGATTTCACCGGCACCTCGCCTGAGAACGACGGCCCGCAGAACGCCTTCGCGCANNCGCTGCTGCGCATGTGGCGATCTATCTCTACGCCTACGCTTTTCACGATTTGCCAGTGAGCGCGGGCACTTTCGCGCCGCTGGATTTCGTGGTTCCCGACGGTTGCCTGCTCAATGCCGGCAGCGAGGCAGCGGTGTCGCAGTCGGTGTACGCCTGCTGGNNGTCGCGGATCTGCTCGGCTACCCATTCAACGGCGAGGGTCTGGGCGCGCGCAGTGACATGGACGGCGTAGATTGCTACGGCTTCCCCATGGCGCACACCGGACTTGGACCGGAGGTCGAGGACGTGGAGACCGAGACCTTCTTCCTGCACCTGTTCCAGAACGAACTCATCGACAGCGGTGGCCCGGGCAAATATCGCGGCGGCACGGGAGTGGAGAGCGCGCTGGTGCTCTATCACATGCCTCGCGCCGTGGTTTCCTCGATGGGCGCGACCACCCGGGTGCTCATCGGTCAGGGACTATTTGGCGGCTACCCTCCGCCGGCGGTGCCCGGNNGAGCTGGCCGAGCAGCGGACGCTGAAAGGCCAGTATCGCTTCGAGCGCACGGCGCGGCCCTCGCGCATGATCAGCAAGGGCGACCTGCTTTCGGTCATCGCCTCAGGGGGCGCGGGCTACGGCGACGTGCTTGAGCGTGATCCAACCCTGGTGGCGTGCGACGTACGCGAGCAGCGGGTCTCGCCGCGCGCCGCCGCTGAGATCTACTGCGTCGTGCTTGATCCCGCGAGCGGTGAGGCCGACCTGGAGGAGACGACGAAGAGGCGCGCCGAGGCTCGGCAAGCGCGTCTG
>PMJE01000095.1:1075-2715 GCA_003157315.1 Myxococcales bacterium
ACGAGCCGACCATCGTTGTGGCGGGAGCTACCGGCAATCTTGGCGGACGAATCGCGAGAGCTTTGCGAGAACGGGGAGCCAGGGTAAGAGCGTTGGTTCGCCCCAGCACTGCGCAAGATAAGATCGAGCGACTGCGAGATCTCGGGGTAGCGATTGCCAGCATCGATCTCAACAACGATTCCCAAGTGACACAGGCATGCTCGGGTGCGTCCTGCGTGGTGTCCGCGCTGCAGGGATTGCGGGAGGTGATCGTGGAAACGCAGACGGTTATGCTCGGTGCTGCCATCAAGGCTGGCGTGCCACGTTTCATTCCCTCCGACTACTCGATCGATTTCACCAAGATCGCACCCGGAGAGAATCGCAATCTGGATCTGCGCCGAGATTTTCACCAGCGCCTGGCCAAGGCTTCGATCTCAGCGACCACGATCTTCAACGGCGCGTTTGCCGATATGCTGACCGGTCAGATGCCGCTGATTCTCTTCAAGCTGAGGCGAGTCCTGTACTGGGGGAATTCGGACCAGCGCATGGATTTCACGACAATAGATGACACGGCCACATTCACCGCGAGCGCGGCCCTTGATCCATCCGCCCCGCGCATTCTGCGAATCGCCGGCGATCAACTCAGTGCTCGGGAGCTGGCCGGGGTCGCGAGTGAGGTGACCGGAAAGAAATTCCGCCTTTTCCGCGCCGGAGGTCTGGGAATGCTTGGCGCGCTCATCAAGGTCGCGCGCATGGTCGCTCCCGCAGAGAAGGAAATCTTCCCGGCATGGCAGGGCATGCAGTACATGCGCAACATGTTTGACGGCCGGGCCAAGCTGGAGCCGCTCGACAACGATCGCTATNNCTGCGACCGCCTTCGGCGGCAAGCCCTGGCCGCTTCGGAGAGTCTGCTTTGCTCCCCGACTCGGCGACTACCTTGCGCGCCTAGAGCAGGAGCCCCTCGGGTCGCTGCTCGGCCGCCCGGCCGCGCTGGGGCGGGCGTTGCGCCGGGCAAGCGAGTTGCTGTCTCTCACTGTGGAATGTCTCGACGTGCCCGCCGCCTGGATNNGCCTTGCCGCCAGTGACTGACGCTCCAGCCACACTGATCGCGCTGCCATCTCCAGCGACGCTCGCGCAAATGGCTGGAGCATCGGACGACTGGTCGCGAGCTGTCCTGCAGGCGGTGGCACGTTCTCTAGGCGAGCTCGACGTTCTTGCCGGGGTGATGTTCGACGGCGACGACGGCGTTCCAGCCTTGGGCCGGATCCTCGATCACTATCAGCTCACAGCAGTCTGCATTCGCCAGCCGGATGACACGCGGCCTGTCCCGCCTGGCGCCCGGGTTGCACGCGCACTGTCCATTGGGACGCTGACCAGTTCCGCACTCGCGACTGTCGACCTCGCTCCGGACACGCTCATTACGACTGATGGCCCGGTAGCCACGCTCGTCCCGCCAGAGGAGCTACTGCATGCCAGCCGAGCCGTAGCGGCGCTGACCCGGTAGGTCCGGCGAGCCTATGCCCAAATCAGGCGGCAAGCACCCGTCTGCCCAGACGTCCCAACTGTGGAGCAAATTGCGGCGTTCAAGCGACAACTTCCCTGACTCCAGCGTCAGCCTGCACGGCGATCAAACAGTCCCCAAATCCAGATCCTCGGAGAAA
>PMJE01000123.1 GCA_003157315.1 Myxococcales bacterium
CACAACGACTTCTTCTGGTACGACCTAGACGGGAATCTGATTCAGGTGCGAAGCGGAGCGCTTCGCAAGTTTGGCGATCTCTATTACTGGTATGGGAGCTTGCCTGGCGCGATCGACCAGACTTGCTACACATCTCCCGATCTGGTCCATTGGACCTACAAGGGCGTTGTGATCCACCTGGCCAACGATGCCAACCGAATGGACGTGCTCTACAACGACACGACCAAGACATATGTGATGTTCTTGAAGTACATCGGGGACGGTGCCTATTTTGGCATAGCCACCGCGACGGCTCCCGAAGGACCATTCACGTTCAAGAGCCAGACTCTGGTGGATGGCGCCTTCATTGGGGACATGTCGATGTACAAGGACGATGACGGGCAAGCGTATCTGGCCTATGTTTGGTGGGGGGAAGGCACGAATCAGTCGCATGGCATCTACCGAATGTCGGCGGACTATTTGACTCTGGCTGAGCGAACCTACTATTTCAAAATACCCATTCGTGAAGCTCCGTACATCTTCAAACGCAACGGTACCTACTACTACGGGACTTCCCGTACCAGGGGGATCCAACCGTCAGCTACGAATCACTATATGGCGACCAACCTGGCAGGACCATGGTCGGCGCCGATAGTGATGAACACACCTGGCTCGACCGTTTCGTATGAAACGCAGTGCGATTTCGTTTTTCCGTTCGCGGGTACGCAAGGGACCGTCTACATGTACGACGGCGACCGCTGGATGCCAACGGGAGGGTACCAGGGTGACTACCTGTGGCTGCCGATGGAATTCGATGCTGCTGGCCTGCCGACGATGAATTACTATCAGGATTGGGACTTGAACGTGACCGCCGGCACCTGGCGGGCCTTCGATCGAACCTCGCGCGACCTGGCTCTCGGCAAGACGGCCACCGCGTCCTCGGCAACCGCCGCAAACCCGGCCTCGGCCGTAACTACGGCCACGACTTATCAGAATTACACGGCCACGCGATGGGAAAGCACCGCCAGCGACCCACAGTGGATCATGGTGGACCTTGGCTCTGCCGTGGAAATCGACCGGGTCATTCTCAAGTGGTACACGGACTATGGCAAGTCATTCAAGATCCAGGTGTCCAATGATTCCACCACCTGGACCGACGTGTACAGCACCACTACCGGGGCATCGTATTCCGTCACCGACGTGACCTTTGCCAAGACCACCGCCCGCTATGTGCGAATGAATGGCACGCAACGGGGCAATGCAAGCGGATACTCACTGTTTGCTTTCATTGTTCTCAATGACCCTTGAACCAGCTCCGTTCCCAACGGAACTCGAATCCCAGAGACGCAAAGCTGGCCCCCGGGTCCGTTATTGTGACCAGGCGGGTCTTCTCCGCGTTGAGCGACACGCCGATAGCCTCCGCCTCTTCGCGGATGCGCTCCAGCGCTCGGTCCGCCCACTGCCGCCCTTTGGGGGTGTCGGCGCTCATGAAAACTCTGGCACCTACCTACCGGCTCATGAAAACTCTGGCACCTACCTACCGCCGGCGCGGAGTTGCCATCCACCTGGGTCTCAATCGTGCCTGCCCGAATCGGCCGCACCGACCACCGGCTGGCCCTGGTCGGCTCGTTCAGCGGACTGTAGGTCTTCGGCTCGCTGTCCGCGGATGGAGCGGCCGCGAACCGCAGCCTCGCCTCACTTGAGAGTGGTTCCGATCAGCATGCCCGCGGCGAAGTAGGTTCCCGACCGCGACATCGGAAGTATGTCGTAGGTGTACGGGTGCCTGTAGGGCACCAAGTGTACCGACGCGATGGCGGCGCCATCGAGATGGGTGCCGGCTCGTAGGTCGGCAAACGTGCGGCCGTCGGCGGTCGGGTGGCCAGGGCTCAGCTCCAGCACCCGGCTGTCAGCGGCCTGCACGCGAACCACATGGTAGCCAAACACCGGCGTCCGACTCACGCGCAGGATCGGGACCGGCAAAATGGCGCCGTCCTCGACGGTGTAGACCAGATCGCCGACCTGCAGATCGGCGATGCGGCGTTCGCCGCCAGGGGTCGCGATCGGCGTGTCCGGCGATGCGCAGACCGAGCACTTGCTTGAGCACCAACTCTTGAGACAATCGACCGGAGGATACGTCCAGGTCCACACGCCGCCGGTGCAGAAGACGTTCAGGCCGCCGCAGTTGTCGAACGGGCAGCCGATCGTCGACGCTACACTGCACGGGGCTCCCCGATTCGGGATGGTGGCGGGACACTCCGCGGGCAGCGCATACGCGCCCGTGCAATCCCAGAGCGGCGTGCCCCGAGGTTGCCCCAGGCAGAAGGGGGAAGGATCACCTAGGGCCATGCCTGTGCAGGGCATGCAGTGGCAGAGGTCCCCGCCGTACAGGCACTGGAGCGAGGTATCGGTGCAAACGGAAGACTCCGCAGGAACACTGCTGGGACACGCCGCCGCAACAGCGGCGCAATAGGCGTCCGGCTGGCCGAGGATCCAGGCTCCGCTGTTGCACGAGCCGCGTGTCCGGCACTCCGGCCACGAGCTGTCACCCCACGTGCAGTTCCCCGAGTCGCCGTAGGGCCCGGCACAGGCGCTCCCGCTCGTCGGCTGCGTCGCCGGACAGTAGGCCAGGCCCGAGGCACCTCCCGTCGCGATTCCGCCAGCTCCTCCCGTCGTTGTGACGCCGGTGCCGCCCGTGCTGGCGACGCCGCCCGTGCCGATGCCGGTGCCGCCCGTACTGGCGACGCCGCCCGTGCCAACGCCGGTACCGCCCGTGCTGGCGATTCCGCCTGTTTGTCCGCCGCCGGTACTCGCGATTCCACCGCTGCCTCCGCCGCCAGTGCTGGCGATTCCGCCACTGTCTCCGCCTCCGGTTCCGGCGATTCCGCCGCTGCCTCCGCCGCTGGTGCCCCCACCGCCACCAGTTCCAATTCCACCACCGCCACCCGTGCTGGCGACTCCGCCTGTTTGTCCGCCGCCGGTACTCGCGATTCCGCCGGCGCCACCGTTGCCGTCGGTGCCAATCTTGCCGCCGCTTCCGCCGCCGCCCGCGGCGCCACCCGCCCCAGTCGCATCACCACCGGCCCCTCCTGCCCCACCCGATGCGCCCCACGAAGTCGGGGCGTCCGCCGCGTCTCCCTTGGCGGACACTGCGTCCGGGCTGGCGTCAATCGCTTTGGAGAGCACACTGGTCGACTTGCTGCATGCATCAGTCGCAAGAACAGCTGCGCCCGTGATGAGCACGTAGAAGGCGAGTCTCATGGTTGGTCTTCCATCAAGTCACTGGGGGTCTTGATATCGCTGCAGGCGACATGCCAAACGACCGAGAGCGAGGGAAGTCCCCGCCCACGTTGGAGATCCCGACAGGCATCGCCGGTCGAGAAGCGCGGTTGAAGCAAGGCAGCGCGACTCGATCGCGACATCGCTGTCGCGAATTCTGGCGCTCAGAGCGTAACCAATTACAAGCCGATGTGGGCCATAGGCGAATCGAAGCGCTTTTTTGGGCGTTGGAGAACCTTGGAGAACCTTGCCTGACGGCAGCATGGCGAGCTTGATCGGGTCCGCGGAGCGCGACGGGACGGCTCTTGCCACCGTTTCTGGATCCTGACGAGGTTGTCTCGAACACGCAGGGCAGTCCACTCGCAGTCTTCTCCATCCCGCCTCGGTCGACGTGTCGTCAGTTGAGCCAGTCTCCGCCCTCACCAGCAGGTTCCGTGGGAGGCGGTCGCGCAGGTGGATGTAGTCGACGTAATTGGCACTTGTTCGGACTATGCCCTGATAATGTTGCGGCCATGGCCTCGCACACCTTCGAGCGGATCAATCATTCCTGCAAGCGGTCGACGCACAGGCGCCTGCGTGACACCATGTTCATCGGTCTTGCTGCGTTCATGGGCGTGCCGCCCGTGCACGCAGAATCCCGGTACACGATTGCGTATTCTGGATTTGCGCCCTTGAACGACGATGTTCTTATTGCGGACGCCGACGGGCGAAATGCCAGGCCCTTTCTCCCTGGCCCGGGTGAGGATTTCAATGCATCGTTTTCACGCGATGGGAAGTGGATCCTGTTCACTTCCGACCGCCGTGGCTCGGCGAACATTTTTCGCGCGCACTTGGATGGCTCCAAGCTTGAACAACTCACGAACGATCCGTCGTTCGACGACCAGGCCGCACTATCTCCGGATGGCCGCACGTTGGCGTTCGTTTCAACCCGAAGCGGTCACGCCGAAGTGTGGATGTGCGATCTTGCGACAAGAAAGTCCCGCAATGTCACCAATCATGCGGGTGGACATTTCCGGCCCGCATGGTCCCCGGATGGACAGTGGATTGCCATCTCATCAGACCGTGATTCGCCGCTACCGCGTCGCCCGGACGGATTTGAAACGATCCAGCAGACTGACATCTACGTCATGCATCCCGACGGCTCCGGGTTTCGACGTCTGACGTATACCGAGTCTTATGCCGGCAGCCCAAGTTGGACACCTGATGGGAAGCACGTCATCTTTTACAAGGCGAGCTTCGCGGACGTGATCCGCATCTCCGATCCGCGGCGTCTGCGCGGAACCACGCAGATCAGCGAGGTGGACGTCGCCTCTGGAGCGGTAAAAGATCTCACCGAAGGCAGCGGCGAAAAGTGGTCGCCTCGCGTGCTGGCCGACGGCCGCATCGGATATTTCAGCGGTGGCCCAGACGGTGGTCTGCAGTTCATCCATCGGGCCCCTGGGGCACGCGGTGAATTTGGGAGCCCCGATTGGTCGCCGGATGGGCGCAAGATGGTCTACTACCGCGATGTCGGACAGAGCTGGCCGCCCGTGACGGAGACGCCCAGCAAGGATTCCCGCTTCCGCTTGCTGCGCACCGGAATCTTCCCCAGCTTCTCTCCCGGTGGCGACCGTCTGGTATTCACCAATGGGACGGCTGCATTTTCTCACAACGGCCTCGT
This sequence comes from Myxococcales bacterium, assembly GCA_003157315.1. The sequence goes on from PMJE01000123.1 coordinate 4,916, forward strand.
GGAGTCCAACGTGGACGGAACCAACCGCTGGTTGATTTTCGATGATGTGAAACGCAACACCACCGCCCCCGCCTGGTCACCTAGCGGCGATTGGATTGCGTTCGGCGTGGGCGGCGCGTTTCAAGGCTTTCTCGGCGCAGAAAAGATGACCTCGAACATCGGGCTCATTGCTCCCGACGGCTCCGGCTTTAGAGAAATCACGCACGGCGATCGCAACGACGGCTTTCCGGGCTGGGCTCCCGACGGCAAGCACATCGTGTTCAGAACGGCCGACAAAGACGGAAAAGGGTTGCGCATCGTGGACATTGAAACGGGCGAGATAGAAGTGCTGACGGAAGGTAACCACACGGATAATTTCCCCGAATGGTCGCCGCAAGGAGACTGGATCTGCTTCACCAGCAATCGCGAAGATCGCGATTACGAGATCTACGTCATCCGCCCCGACGGCACAGGTTTGAAGCGGCTCACCCATCTGCCGGGCAATGATGCCCACTCCAGTTGGTCGCCGGACGGCAAATGGATCGCATTTTCGTCGGGTCGCGCAGGCTTCAAAGACGAAATGGCCTTGCATCCGCATAACCCACAGTCCTACGGGGAAATCGTGGTCATGCGCCCCGACGGCTCAGAGCTTACATCTCTAACGGACAATCCCTGGGAGGATTCGACGCCTCGCTGGGCCCCTTTCGAGAGAAGATCCCCGCAGCAGAGCAAATAGAGACGGGCGCGGGCATCACGACCCATCAGGCCTCCTGGCCACCTTCTTCGCCAAGAAGAGCGCGTGAAGTTCACACGCTGCAAGGGCGGCTGGTTGTTGGGGCCGGGCGTGTATTGGTCGGATTACTGCCCCCGTTTTGCAAGCGCTAGGTCGTTGCAGCCTTCATGGATTCGTCAAGTCAGGCTCATCGGCGCTATACTGCAGGACTGCATAATGCCGACGCCACCCTCGGACAGGTCCCCTGCTGAGCGCCTGTCCGCGCAGCAGAGTGCGGGACGGTTCACCATGTCCCCGCGCCGCGCCGCCGCGGTCAGCGCACTGCTCGCATGCCTGGTGTGTCTGCCGTCGCTGCGCGGGGGCTTCATCCTGGACGACAACTATCTGGTCGCCAACAACCCTAGCCTGCGCAGCTTGGCCAACATTCCCGGCTTCTTCTTCCACGCTTGGGGCAGTGGTGAGGGCGGCGCCAGCCGTGCCGGGGTCAACGCCGCCTACTATCGACCGCTGACCTCAACCCTGCAGGCGGTCGAGTACGCCCTGTTTGGCCGCACACCGCTGGGCTGGCACCTGACCAGCTTGCTGCTGCATATGGCGGCGACTGCGCTCGGCACTCTGCTGGCGGCACGCATTCTGCGCAACCTGGCCGGCGCGCTGGTGGCTGGCCTCATCTTTGCCGTTCATCCCGTGCACACGGAGACCATGGCGGCAATCTGTTATCAAACCACCCTGCTGGCCGGCGTGCTGACGACGCTCGCACTGCTTGCATTCGGACGGATTCTCGATCGCGACGGGGCCGGTCTGCGCACCAGCATCTTCGCGGGATTGACTACGTTTCTCGCCTGCACTGCCAAGGAAGAGGCCATGGTGATCCCGCTTTTGGCCCTGGCGTGGCTGTTCCTGCAGCAGTCTCTCGATCGGCGGCGGGTTCTCCTGCGCGGTTGGGGTGCCCTGGTGGCGGGAGCCGCGGCGGCGCTGGCNNATGGTGCGGGTGATGGCGCTCTATGCAGAGTTGCTCCTCGTCCCGCTCAGGCTGTGCTACTTCTACGACTGGTTCATCATACCTCCCGTGACATCGCTGTCCGTCGAAGTGGTGTCGGGCGCGCTGCTGATCGTCGCTGTGGTTGTGGCGATCGTCGTGACTGCGCGACGCGCCCCCGCGATCGCGATCGGCCTCACCTGGATTCCACTCGGGCTGGTGCCAGTCATGCACTTCGTGCCCATTCTGAACGTGGCCGGCGAGCGTTTCCTGTATTTGCCGTCGCTCGGGTTCAGCCTGGCTGCGGGCGGGGTGTTCATGCTGGCACTCAAGCGCGCGCGCAGATCCGCCGTGCTGGGTGCGGCGCTGGTTGTCGTCGCTTTTGCTGGTCGCACCCTGCTGCGCTGGCCCGACTGGCGCGACGACCGCAGCTTGAACCAGGCCACCGCCGCCGCTTTCCCGGAAACGCCAATTCCGTGGGTGACGCTCTATCGGCTTGAGTTGGTCGAAGGGGATCGCGCAAGCGCGCTTCGTGCTTTGGAGGAGGCCTGCCGGCGCGCCCCGGACTGGCCAGTGGTGCAACATTTGAT
>PMJE01000025.1 GCA_003157315.1 Myxococcales bacterium
CACTGGCGGTTGCGTGGGGCCTTTTCCAGTTGTTCACGGGACTCACCGCCTACGCTTTTGACACGAAGACAGCGGTGGTTCGCTGGGCCACGTTTCTGGCGGTCTTTCTGGTGGGCATCTCGCTGTTTCGCGAAACCGGGGTGCGCCAGTGGTTTCGTTCCGCGATGCTGTGGTTCGGTTTCGTAGTGGCGGGGGTCGCCACGGTCCAGACCTTCACGTCGCAGGGCAAAATCTTCTGGTTGTTCCCGACCGAGTACACCGATTACGTGATGGGCCCCATTCTCTCCCGCAACCACTATGCGGCTTTCATCGAGGTGGTGCTGCCCATCGCGGTTTATGAAGCGCTGCGCCGGGATCGCGATTCCCTGCTGTACTCGGGGATGGCGGCCGCGATGTTTGCGTCCGTGGTGGCTTCGGCCTCGCGCACGGGCACGCTTCTGGCAACGGCGGAGACCTTCATCGTCATAGGGCTGATGTGGGTGCGCGGGCGCACCGGAGCACGGTCGGCCGGGCTGACGCTTCTCAGAATGGCCTTCCTGTTCGCGGTGCTGGCCTCGGTGGTGGGTTGGGAGAGCGTGTGGAACCGTTTCTGGCAGCCCGATCCGTTTCAAATGCGCCGCGAGTTTGCCGTGTCGTCCTTCCACATGGTGGCGGCTCACCCTTGGTTTGGGGTGGGTCTGGGCACCTGGCCCACCGTGTACCCGCGCTATGCCATCGCCGACTTCGGCGTCTTCGCCAACCAGGCGCACTGCGACTGGCTGCAGTGGACAGCCGAAGGCGGCATTCCCTTCGGCCTGCTCATCGCCACCATCTTCTTGTGGTGCCTGCGCCCGGCGTTTCGCTCCATATGGGGGATCGGAGCCGTTGCCGTATTTCTCCACGCATTTGTGGATTACCCATTCTCCCGGCCAGCGCTCGGCTCATGGCCGATACTGATCCTCGCCATGCTGGCGGCGTGGCAAAGTGAACAGCGGAAACCGGCTTTGGGGCCAGGGGCGGGCGTGGGCGCTGGCGCGGCGCCATGACTTTCGGACTGGCTGGCGGCGTGGGAAGTTGGGGCCAGGCCCGGGCGTGGTACCATGACTTTCGAACTAGCTGGCCGTGGTACCTAACTTTTTGTAGCGTTGCAAATATTTCATAGTATTGGGTATCTTTAGTGGTCGTTTAGGTGGCGGACTGATGGGAATCGAAGCCTTGGAGAACACGGACTGGTTCGGGATTCGGGTGAAGTCGCGCTGTGAGGTTCGAGCGTATGACGACCTCCGTCAGAGTGGATTTGAAGCCTTCCTGCCGCTTTGCTCCGTGAGGCGGCGTTGGTCCGACAGGGTGAAGACGGTGCAGTCCCCGATGTTTACGGGGTATTTGTTTTGCCGGTTTGCGATGCCGGATCGAGTGAGAGTTTTGAATGCGGCTGGCGTGGCGCAAATCGTCGGCTGTAACGGGTCACGATCTTTCCCCCCGAGATTCTCACTTTGTTTTCCGGCGAGTTAGTCAAGCTATTGGCGGGCTATGTGACGCTGGAGCGTCTCGGCGGAACAATAAGGAACGCCTACGGCGATCTTCGCGTTGAATGCCCAAGGCCTCCGCTCGGGGACATCACCACCCTGATGCCGCCCAAAAAGCAAAACCCCCGAGACTTGCCCGGGGGTTCTGTTGTGCCGATCAGTAACGGAGCCAGCCCGTCGCCTCGGCCTTGGGCTCCGCCCAGGCGCGACCCCGGACGGAAGATCGATACGGAGCTTCGTTAGTTCATAGCAACGCCTCGGCGGTGGCATCCAGCAGGATCGCTTCGTCGACCAGCGGAGCCTGGCGCGCGGCCGCCAGACGCAACGCCGACGTGGCCAGTTTGTTTACCTTCCGGGGAATGCCCTTGGTGGCCTGATAGAGACCTTGGCGCGCGGTGTCATCGAACAACGGCTGAGTCACGCCGGCGGCCTTCAGTTGCTGCGCCAGATAGGCGTCGAGTTCCTCGCGCGAAAGTCCCTCCAGGTGATAGTGCGTGCCGATGCGCTGGCGCAAGGCCTCATGCATCTGCAACGACAGCGTCCGGCGCAACAGCGGCTGACCAACCAGCAGCAGCGTGAGATAGCGCGAAGAGTCCATGTCGAAGTTCAGCAGCAGCGGCAACTGTTCGAGCGCGGGATGCGGCAGCAGATGCGCCTCGTCGCAGATGAGAATCGGATGCTGCTTCTTACTCTGGTTCAGGCGTACGACGGCGTCGGCGATCTGGCGGACCAGGTCGCCGCGAAAGTGCGCGGGCTCCAGATCGAGAGTGAGCGCGATCTGGCGTAATAGGTCGAGCGCCGTGCCGGAGGAGAAGTGAACATAGAGCACCTTGTGAAGGTTGGGGTTCAGCGAGGCGGTGAAGATCCGCGCGGCTGTCGATTTGCCGGCGCCCACTTCGCCGGTGAGCAATCCCACGCCGGGATGCCGCGTCAGGAACTCGAGCCGTGTCCTGACTTGTTGCCAGGCCGCCGATGCGAACAGTTGCTTGCCGTCCGGATTGTCGGAAAACGGCGTCTTCTTGAAGCCGAAGAAAGATTCCCACATTATCGGTAGGTCCTTCCGTTGACCACCGCATCCACCGGGCGCGCCACGCCCTCCGGCTTTCCGGCGCAGTAGATTTCCAGATGCGTCAGATCGAGCGAATCGAAACGCACCTCGATCTTCTTGCCGGCCAGATAAGGCGGCGCTTCGAAGAAACGATGGCGCAACAGGAACGTGGAATCGCGGCGGACCAGGCGGTCGACGCGATGGAAGAACAGGCGGCGCATGTCGGTGGCCGGCGGCAGTTGCCGCACCTGCGCGATGTCCCGTTGCCAGCGCAACAGCGGGGTGGTTTGAAGCGCGCTGTGCTCGCGGCGGTGATAGACGGTATCGAGCCAGTGCCAGAGTCGTTCATTCAACTGATCGAGCGAGAGCAAAGCCTTGGGGTCGAGGTTGGAGAGAAACTGCTCGCGCACGGAACGGAAGAAGCGTTCGATCTTGCCGCGGCCTTCGGGTTGATAGGGCGGCGTGTGAATGATCAGGATGCCGATGGAGGCGGCGATCCGCGACAGTTGCGGCGAGCGATAGATCTTGGCGTTGTCCATATAGAGACGAGTAGGCACACCACGCGCGGCGATGGCTTGACGCAGGCAGTCGAGAAAAGAATCGAGGCCCTGGTTGGGATAGAACTGCGCGTGCGGGATCAAGCGGCTGGCGTCGTCGAGCGCGGCCTGCAGGAACACCTGCATCTTGCCGCCGCCAGCGCGCTCGACCCACGGGCCGAAGAGCATGTCGGACTGCCAGATCTGATTGGCGAACTCGGCTTCGTACTTCTTGTGCGAGGTGGCTTTGTCGAGCAGTAGTTGGCGCTCGGTGAGTCCACGGGCGCGCAGGAATCGATAGAGGGTGGACGGTGAGATTTCGGCCTGATCGCCGGCCAGGGCCAGGTGGTTCAGCAAGGCCGTTCCGGTGCGATGCGGGCTTTCGCGCTTGAGCCGTTCGATGAGCGCGGCGGTGGCGTCGGGGATGGCGCGCATCCGTCCGCGATCCTCGCGCGGCTTGGGCATGAGCGCGGTGAGGCCGTTGCGCCGGTAGCGCAGCGTCCATTCGAGCAAGGTGTCCACCGAAACCTGGCGGCGCGTGGAATTCGGAATATCGTAAAGACGCGCGGCGATCTCCTGGGCGCGGCGTGTCAGTTCGCCGCGCGGAAGGGTTTCCAGCACCAGCGGTGCAATGAGTCCATAGCGGAACAGGGCGGTCTTTTCGGTCTTGTCGTCGGGCATCGAGTGACTGCTTTCTCCTTGGATTCGAGCGTAGGGCGAAAAGCGGTCCGGTTCCAGACAAATGGTGTGTGGGGACGCTCAGGCGGGCGCGGCGGCGAGCGGGATCGCGGCGTGGCGGCCGTCGGGAATGAGCGAACGGGACCAGCCCAGCAGATGTTGTCGAAGGCCGGAGAACAGGAAACGATGCGCGGGAATCCACCCTGCCGCGTTAAGCATGGTGAGTGCACGAGCCACGAAATTCGGCGCGGGCGGCGGATCGGTGAGCGCGGATAGCGCGGCCGCGAGAGCTGCGGCCTGGGCGCGAAAACGGCGGATCCACGACTGCCCGCGCTGATAGGGCGCTGCCGGCGGAAGCGCTTCCCCGAGTGTCTTGCCGTGGACCAGCCGCGCCACCAGGAACGCGGCGATCACGGTGACGCTGAAGCGCAAGTACGGCAAGGCGAAGTCCGGCAGCAACGATACGGTACGCCGGCAGGACTCGCACAGATAGCGGCGCACGCGGATCCATCCGTCGAAAGTGGAATCGACGATGGTGCGCGTGTAGAAACCGTGCGCCGCCAGCGGACGTTTGGCTTGGCACAGTGGACATTGATGGGGGCGGTACTGGTCCGGGTTGTCGAGCTGCGCGAGGTAGTCCGCCACGGAACCGGCGAATGGGTGTAGGATTTGCATTGTAGGATCGGCCTTCAGGGAGCGCGAACTCCCGGGGTTGCTCTGGCGGGAGGGTCAAGGCTCCGAGGCTTTTGGAACTCTCCCGCACACACTTCGACATCCTAGCGCCGGATTGGTGGTTTGTGCAGGCTGGCCGCCGTCAAGCGGTCGCGATGCCGCCGGGGAAGACCGGCGTCAGTGTGAGAAAAACTGCCCGCTACGCGGGCAATAAGCGTGGCCCGTTACAGGAGCGGGAAAAGCTGCACGAGA
>PMJE01000208.1:0-1099 GCA_003157315.1 Myxococcales bacterium
GTAGCGAGCCAGGGCCGCATCGAGCGGCCCGGACAGCACCCCGCCCACGCGCGCACACCACGCCATCAGCGATCCGGTCTTGCGGTCGATCACGTCAAAGTAGCTGTCGACAGTGGCCTCGGGATCCCCGGCGCCTTCCAATTGCGCAACTTCGCCCTCGGCCATTTCGGTCACGGCTGCGGCCAGGGCCTCGACCGCGGCCAGCGATCCGGTGGCGGCGACCGACTCCAGCCCACGTGCGAAGCAAAAATCGCCGACCAGCACGGCGATGCCGTTGCCGTACACCATGCGCGCAGCCGGCCGCCCGCGCCGGACCGTCCCGTTGTCCACCACGTCATCGTGAAACAGCGTGGCGGTGTGGATGAGCTCGGCGGCGCAACCGACCGCGATGGCCACGTCCAGAGGCACGTCGGTCGCTCGGCTGGCGAGAACGGCGAGAAGCGGGCGCAGCCGCTTGCCGCCGGCACCGAGCAGGTGGCCGCCCACGTCGGGGATGCGCCCGACCGGGCTTTCCATCTGAGTGGTGAGGCGCGTCNNTCATCGGCGCGTGCAGCCAGTTGCCCGCAAGCCGCCGCAGCGTCGGAGCCGCGCGAGCTGCGGATGTAGACCGGAATGTCGGCTAGCCGAACGGCGTTCTGGAAGGCCAGGGTCCGTTGGGCGCTGGGGCGCTCGAAGGGCAGGCCCGGCACGGGGTTGTACGGGATGATGTTCACCTTGCTCGGAATACCACGCAGAAGGCGGGGCAGGCGAGCCGCATCCACGTCGCTGTCATTGACACCCGCAAGCAGGACGTATTCGAAGGTGATGCGACGATGGTGGGCCAGGGGAAAGCGGCGTGCGGCAGCCAGCAGCGCGGCGATGTTCCAATGCCGGTTGATCGGCATGATCTGGTCACGCACCTCATCCGTGGTGGCGTTGAGCGAGATGGCCAGATTCGGCGCCGGCCGAAGCTTGGCCAGCTCATCGATCCCGGATACGACCCCGGCGGTGGAAACGGTCAGGCGTCGGGGCGACAGGCCGGCACCCCAAGGATGCTGGAAGATTTTGAGCGCGCGCACCACCTCATCCAGGTTGCGCAGCGGCTCGCCCATGCCCATGA
>PMJE01000208.1:1129-12854 GCA_003157315.1 Myxococcales bacterium
GGTTTGTCGTCAGGGATCAGCACCGACTCGATGGCGCAGCCGTCGTGGGTACGGAAACGGAACTTGCGCGTGCCGTCGGCCGCGGCCACCGCGCCGTCCAAGCGGATGGGCTGCAGGGGCGCGTCAGCCAGGAGGGCGTCACGCAGGGAGCGGGGAACGTTGCTGACAGAGTCGAGTGAGCGCACGCCGCCCACGCCGCCCAGCCCAGGGCTGTGCAGCCAGCGGAAGACTTGCTCGGCGCGGAACGCGAGTTCACCCTGGCGCGCGATGCGCTCGCGCAGCTCCTCGATGGTGAACGATCGAAGGTCCAACGGCCGGGAGTATAGCCGCGGATCGGCGCGACGCCGGCTAATTTGCCGGTAGGGGTTGGCCCAGGTCCGATCCGGGGAAGAACCAGCCGAGTTCAAAGCGAGCCGTGTCCGGGCCGTCGCTGCCGTGTACGGCGTTGCGCTCGATGCTGCTTCCGAAGCTCGCACGGATGGTGCCGGGCGGCGCCTTCTTGGAATCGGTCGGGCCCATCAACTCGCGCCAGCGTGAAATGGCCTTGTCGCCTTCCAGGGCCATGATCACGCAGGGACCTGAGGTCATGAATGTGACCAGGTCGCGAAAGAAAGGGCGCTCGCGGTGAACCGCATAGAAGCCCTCAGCCTGTGCCTGGCTCATGCGCAGATAGCGCAGGCCGATCACGCGCAGGCCGGCGTGTTCGATGGCGGCGACAATGGCGCCGATGGCGTTGTTTGCCACCGCGTCGGGTTTGATGATTGCGAAGGTGCGTTCAAGGGCCATGGAAACTCCTAGGTGGGAGAGCCTAGGCGGCGACGCTCGTGACCGCAACAAAGATGCATTAGTCTACGCGTCCGATGGCAAATTTCAGGTAGTCGCCCTCGGGGAAGGCGGGCAAGACAGGGTGGTCGAATCCGGCACCGGTCAGGGATTCCAGCCGGAACCTGCGGCCGGCGGCGACCGCGCCTCGCTCTACGCTGGCCAGGAATTCGTCGCGGGGAAAATGGCTGGAACAGGAGGCAGCGCAGAGCAGGCCGCCAGGCGCGACCACGCTGGTAGCCAGACGATGCAGGCGAAAGTAGGCGCTTCGGGCTTTGGGCAGCGCACGCCGAGACGGCGCAAAACTGGGCGGATCTGAGATCACGATATCCCACTGCCCTCCGCGGCGGGCGGCTTGCTCGAGAAAAGCCAGCGCATCCGCGGCGTGAAAACCGGCATCTTCCAGGGACAGGCCATTGAGCTGGAAGTTGCGGCGCGCGGTGGTCAGCGCCGGCCGGGCGATGTCCACGGTGTCGGTATGGTTTGCACCCGCTGCTGCGGCGTAGAGCGAGAATCCGCCCGTGTAGCCGTAGAGATTGAGCACCGATTTGCCATGCGCTCGACCCGCGACCGCCTGCCGGTTCTCGCGCTGGTCGAGAAACAGCCCGCCCTTCTGGCCGCGGCCCAGGTCCACAATGAAATGGATGCCGTTTTCGCGCACCTCAATCTCGGCCAAATTGCCGTCCCGCTGTTCGCGATCAACGAACTGTGAGATGGCAAGCGGGGCTGAGCACTCGGCCAACATGCTATCGAGATTTTGGTAGAATTCCCTGGCGCCCGCGCCATCGAAGCGCACCACGGCCGCGCTGTCATACAGGTCGACGTGGATTCCCGGCAGACGGTCGCCTTCGCCATGGACCCAGCGAAAGGCGTTGGTCTTGCCGCGGTCGAGACGCGCCAGCCGTTTGGTCAAAGCCTGGCGCAGGCGATCACAGACCAGCGCTCGCGCGTCGCCTACCGGCTGCAGGTCAAGGACGCGCACCGCGATAGGTCCGGTGCAATCCCAGTAACCATGTGCCATGGGCCTGCCGTCTCGCCCAGCCACCGCGACCACGGTTCCGCTTCGAAGGGCGGGCGCTTCGGCTAGCGCATCACGGAAAATCCAAGGGTGTCCCTGGCGCAGGGCACGCCCGAGGTTCTTGCGCAAGATGATCTTGGGAGAAACGGGCATCAGGGGTGAATCCTTCACCCTGCAACGAATGGGAAGCACGCGCAAATCCCTGCGAAGCTGCGCTCAAGCGGCGGCGCCATCCGCCGATGGTGTGTTGTCGCGGATGGGGATCGTTGAGCGGCTCAGGCGGAGTAGGCGGCGGGATGTCGCGGTGGAGGCTGGGATAGTGAGAAGGGATTCCGGGGATCCGCAAGCGGGTGGGGCCGGCGGTGTCGCAACTCCGCAGGGGCAGGGATGAGAGGGGCAGGTGCGGCGCCGCCGGATCGGTTTATCAGGCGGCCAGGCGGTGGCTGGCTGACGAGATGAATCACCTCACACCCTTTGGTTTCGGCCGTGAGGTTGCCCTGTGATAGATGTAAGCTCGCAGGACGCCACGTGACCAAGCCAGAACAAGAACCGATAGTCTCTCCCTCAGTTTCCGCGGCCCCAATCGCGCGCCTAGGTAGTTGGTTTGACCGCCTGAGCGAACGGCAGATGACCCTGCTCGTGATTATGGTCGGCCTGCTGCTCTATATCCCGTTTGCCGGTACCTACGGCCTCTGGGATCCGTGGGAGACGCACTACTCCGAGGTCGCGCGCCAGATGACCAAGCGAGGCGACTTCATCAGCCTCTGGTGGCCCGGATCGCCGCGTGACGCTGACGTGTTCTGGTCCAAGCCGGTGCTGACCTTCTGGCTGATGAGCATCGGCATGCACATCGCGCGCATAGGTTTGCCCGGAAACGACCCGGGCGAGATGGCGCTGCTTTCCCGCACGGAGTGGGCGGTGCGCGTGCCCTTCTGCCTGTTCGGTGTGCTGGCGCTCTGGGCCGTGTACCTGGTGGTTTCGCGTTTCGTGAACCGCCGGGCCGGGTTCTTGGCGGCTCTGGTGACGGGAACCTGCCCGATGTTCAGCCTGATTGCTCGGCAAGCCATGACCGACATGGCGTTCGTGGGGCCGATGACCATGGCCTTGGCCCTGGGAGCGCTCGCTCTGCTCGATGACCGCGACGAGGTGCTGCCACGGCGGGGCCGCGGCTGGCGCAGCTGGCCCCATCACCCGCTCTTCTACACCACCGTCGGGGTTTTCCTGCTCATCGTCTTGCCGCAATTGATCGTCGATTCGGTTCAGCTCAAGGTCAAGGTGCCGTGGGGCGCGGGCGAGGTTCTGATGTACGGCGCGGTCTTGATGATTCCCTACTATCTCGGCTCGGCCCTCTTCCTGTTTTTTGCGGCACGCGCACGCTACCGAGCCCCGCTTTACCTCTACATCGCGGCCATGCTGTGCGGCCTGGCGGTGCTGGCCAAAGGCTTTGCCGGCCTGGGCCTGCCTGTGATCATCTTCCTTGCCTACCTCCTCTTCACCTGGAACTGGAAACGGCTGCGGCGCGCGCAGCTTCTGCCAGCGGTGTTGCTATCAATCGTCGCGGTGGCCGTGGTCGCGGCGCCCTGGCACCACGCCATGATCGCGAAACACGGGTGGGCCTTCTGGAACGAGCTGTTCGGCGACAACCACTGGCGGCGCATGATGCTGGGCCGTCACGGCGATCGCGGCTCGTTCGAGTACTTCCTGCGCGAGCTGGGCTACGGCACCTTGCCCTGGGTGGCGCTGGCCCCGGCTGCCATGGCGACCATGGTCATGCGCAAGGCGGACGATGTGCGCAGGCAAGCGGTGTACTGGCTGGGCGCCATCTGGTTCGTGGCGGGTTACGCCGTGGTGTCGATGTCCATGACCAAGTTCCACCACTATGTCATGCCCGCCATTCCCGGCCTGGGCATCGTCATTGGGTGTTTCCTCGATGATCTGCTCACCCGGCGAGACGCGCGACGAGGGTTGCTGGCGATTCTGTCTGGGATGCCGCTCCTACTCTTGGTGATGGCCGATCTGGTGAACGCCAAGAATGCCAGCGAGCGATTCTTGTGGCTGTTCTCGTACGACTATGTGCACAGCCCAACCGGGCGGCCCTGGCCCAGCGAACTGGACTTCCGCACTCCCATCATCGTCTTCGCTGTGCTGTTCGGCCTCACCCTGGTGGCGCTGGCCTGGCGCAAGTCACTGCGCTACGCCGTGGTGGGGCTGTGCGGGACAGCCGTGCTCTTCACCTGGTTCCTGCTCGACGTGTTCATGCGCGAGGTAGCACCGTTCTGGTCGCAGAAGGAAACCGTGGCCGAATACTACCGGCACCGCCGCTCGCCTGACGAGCGGCTCATCGCCTACTCCATGTACTGGCGGGGCGAAACTTTCTATACCAAGAACGAGATCTACGAAGGCCCGCAGGAGGAGCGCACGGTGTTCGACACCGACAACGCTGATGAGAAGATGGAGGAGTGGGTGAAGAACCACCGCGGTCGTCGTGTGTTCGTGCTCTTCGAACGGGGCCGACAGGAGAAGGTCAAGCGGCTTCTGCCCCCGGAATCGCGCGACAGTTTCCAAGTCCTCTACGAAAAGAACAACAAGTTCTCGCTGGCACAGGCGGATATCTAGAGCCAGCTGGGATTCGGAGCAGGGGGCCGGGGCGGGGACGGAGACGGGGCATAGACACTGACCAGGGCTGGACCGGAATTTCCGGACGAGGCGTAGCCACGGCCGCTCGACCCTACAAGCTCTCGGCCGCGGCGATGATGTCGCGCACCCCTTGGACCGAATTCTCCAGCATCTGGCGCTCGGTGGCGTCGAGTTCTATCACCACCACCTTCTCCACACCCCGGCCGCCGATAACCGCAGGCACGCCCATGTACACATCGTGCAGGCCATACTCGCCGCGCAGGTACGACCGCGCAGGGGAGCAGGCGCTTTCTCATCATAGAGATACGAGCGCGCCATCTGCACGGCGGCTGAAGCCGGGGCGTAGTAGGCGCTCGAACCCATGAGCTTGACTACCTCAGCGCCGCTGTCGCGCGTACGCTGGATGATGGCGTCGAGGCGGTTCTGCGGGATGAGTTGGCGCACCGGAATGCCATTGATGGTGCAGTAGCTGAGCACAGGGACCATGGTGTCGCCGTGACCGCCCAGCACCATGGCGCGCACGTCCTTTACCGCCACGCCTGCCTCGCGCGCCAGGAAGAGCTGGAAACGTGCCGAATCGAGCTGGCCCGCCATGCCCACAACATGTTCCGGGAGCGAAACCCGGTGGCCCGCTTCATCTCGTGCACCATGGCGTCGAGCGGATTGGAGATCACGATGACGAAGCAGTCAGGGGATTGCCCCCTGAGGTTTTCGGCCACGCTGCGAATGATGCGCAGGTTGACCCCCAACAGATCGTTGCGCGACATGCCCGGCTTGCGGGGTATGCCCGCGGTCACGATGGCCACGTCGCTGCCCGCCAGGTCGTCCCAGTTGGAGGTTCCCACAATACGCACGTCGTAGCCCAAGATGGAGCCGTTCTGCTCCAGGTCCAGCGCCTTGCCCTGGGCGATGCCCAGCTTGTCCGGGATGTCGAAGAGAAAGACATCGCCCAGCTCAAGTCGGGCGGCCTGCGCCGCGAGCTCGCCGCCAATGTTTCCTGCGCCGATGAGTGCGATCTTTCTTCGATGCATGGGAAAGAAGCCTCCGCCAGTCCTATTTTCGTCCTCTAGTGATAGCGTGTCAGGGCGCACAAGCCAAACGAAAATGCTGGAGTTCGCAACAGACGCATAGCGTCTAGCGAGCTGCCCACACGCTGATCGTGATCGACGAGGATCAAGTATCTGGTGACTGCGGGGCCGGGAGACGGTCAGAAGCAGGACGCGACGAAGTTGCCCGCGGCTCACTCCGCCGATCTGAGCCCGCCGAAGCTCACCACAGTGCCGGCGCTGGCACGTGCGAGGGCGCGTGCAAAGAATTCGGTCAGCGCGATCACCTCCGACCTGCACTGCCGTGCCCGGAAGCGCAAGCTCTGCGGTCGGCGGCCCGTCACACTAGGCTGCTACTTCTCAGATAGAACCTATCTGCCCCGCTCAGACCCGCTCGCGCCGGTCGCCGAGGTCCCCAGGGTACCAGGTTTCCATGCTGGAAAGGTCGCCCTCGTCCTGGCCGAGGAAGCGCGCGCGCAGAACCCGCCGCATGATCTTGCCGCTGCGGTTTCTCGGCAGGCTGGCCACGAACACCACCTCTTGCGGGCTGGCAATCGATGACACGCGATTCGCCACATGCAGGCGAATGCGACTTTCCAGCTCGCGCGAAGGGGAATGGCCCGAGCGCAGGCAGACGAAGACCACGACCTTCTCGAAGCGGATGGGGTCGGGCGCGCTCACCGCAGCGGCTTCGGCCACCTCGGGCAGTTCCAGCAGGACGCTTTCGATTTCGAAAGGGCCCACCAAATGCCCAGAGGTGTTGATCACGTCGTCAGTACGGCCGACAAACCAGAAGTAGCCGTCCGCGTCCCGCACCGCCATGTCGCCCGAGTCGTAGTATTCACCGTGAAACCTGCTGGCGTAGATCTCGGCGCGGTTGAGGTATTCGGTAAACATGGAGGGCCAGCCCCGACGCAGGCACAGCCGGCCCTGTTGCCCAGCGGGCAGGGGATGGTCAGCGTTGTCCAGGATGACGGCCTCCACGCCCTCAACCACCTTGCCCATGGAACCGGGACGCACCGCCAGCCCGGGCCGGTTGGCGATCATGATCGCGCCGGTCTCAGTCTGGAACCAGGTGTCGTGAATCTCCTTGCCCAGGGTGCGGCGAGCCCAGAAGGTGATCTCAGGGTTGAGCGGCTCGCCCACGCTGGCGGTGCAGCGCAGGGCCTGCAGGCGCCGGCCGGCATAGAGCGACGCCTCTTCACGCATCAGCATGCGCAGGGCAGTGGGTGCCGTGTACCAGACATTGACCTGTTCCTGCTCGAGGATGGTCATCCACGCGCAGGCGTCGAAGCTGCCGCCGTAGTGGACCTGGGTGGCGCCGACGGCCCACGGCCCGATGATCCCGTAGGAAGTTCCCGTCACCCAGCCCGGGTCAGCCGTGCACCAGAATACGTCACCAGGTCCTACCTGCAGGACATCACGGGTCGTCCGCACGATACTGGGCAAAGCCCCGTGCACGTGCAGCACGCCCTTGGGCTTACCGGTCGAGCCCGAGGTGTAGTGCAGGATTGATGGCGTTTCTGGGGAAGTGGGCGCTATCGCGAAATCTGCCGATGCCTCGCGCATGAGGCGGCGATAGCTCAAGATGTCGGGGGCCAAGTGGTCCTCCTCGTCCACCAGGAGGACATGGCGCAGATCGGGCAGCCGGTCGCGGATGCGCTGAACCTTCTTGAGCAAGCTGTGCTTGGTGAGAAGCACGCAAGCGCGCGAATCGCCCAGCCGATCCAAGAGCGCTTCATCGCCGAAGTTGGCGAACAGGGGTCCCACCACGGCGCGCGCTTTCAGGCCACCCAGCAAGGCGATGAACAGCTCGGGCAGCTTGGGCAGCATGATGAACACGCGCGCGCCCGGCACCACGCCCAGTCCGGCCAGCACGGACGCGAACCGGGAACTCTCGTCGGCGAGTTGGCCGAAAGTGAACTGCTTGCGTTCACCATCCGAACCCAGCCAGCGCAATGCCACCGCGGACTCCCGTCCCAGCCGACACTGTAGGTCGGTACAGGCAAAGCCAAGGTTGTCTTCGAGGCGGGCGGAAGTATTCACAGCACTACTGTCTTAGACTTGGGAACCTAGGGTTTTCTTCTTTCTC
The DNA here is from genome assembly GCA_003157315.1 of Myxococcales bacterium. Next base: position 8,745 of record PMJE01000208.1, read on the forward strand.
GCGAATAGTTCATCTGCCCGAGGTACTTACACCGGCGCCGTGGCTAGAAAATCGCACCCACGTTGGCCCCGACCGCAAGGCCGAACTGGTAGCCCACGTAGGGGGAGACGGTAATGAGAACGACCGGGCCCGCTTTGAAGCCCATGTTAGCGCGAAAAAGCACGCGCGCCCTGTGGTCGTAGTTTGTCGTCTCGCCCGGGCTAATCGCAGCGGTGGAGATTGGATTGATTACCGAGCTGTGCCAAGTGATGGATTGCAGGTCGTATGCGAGGAATAGCTCGGGAATGCCAGCGAAGCTGTTGCTGAACTCGATGCGACGGAAAAGCGAGCCGCCGACCAACAAGCCCCATCCGTCGGGGTTGGGCGCCTCATTGTTGCCCATGTAGATCCGCTTCTGGATAGCGAGAGTGCCTGAGACCGAGATTGGAAACTGGCCATCCTCGGCGCGGAGAAAATAGACGTTGGCAAACGGCATCAGGCCAATGGATGAGAGACCTTTTTCGTCCCCCGAGCCGTAGCTATAGCGAGTCACGTCGAGGCCCAGGTCGAAGATGCCTCGGTAGGTGTAGCTTCCGATGAGCGATGCGCTCCATCCGGTCCCTATCACTGCCTCGCTATTCGCGATGCTTATTCCTGGTTGCCCATTTTCGAGGAAGAGACCCTGTGCTTGCGCCGTTCCGGCGGTCAGGCTGAGGGCAAGAAAGCAAAGGCCGAATGTCTTTCGCATCGTGGGTTCCTCCAACGCGGACGTCATATTTGCACGGCTGGGCGTGCACTCCAAGCCCTGAAGTTGTCCGGGTTGTCATGGCTCGCCGTGGCAGCACAGCGCGGCGTGCTAAGCCTTGCTGCTGGTTGAGCACCACGAGTCGACAATTGCAGTCGTAGCGTTCGTGCCCACGCAGCCCTTGCCATCCCAACCAAGCCGCGGCAACATGTGGCGCACCTGCCGATGTGCCAGGGGACCAGTCTCCCATGAAACGCACCATCCACATCATTTTCTGGCTTTCGTTGCTTACCGCACTTGCAGTCTTCTTGTTTCGCCGGGGAGAACGGCAGCAAGAAACCAAGGAGGCGCAGGAGTCATCATCCTCCGCCGAGCTTCGGGCGCCGGCTCTTGCCCGTGTTCCGCCGCCTGCGTTGGTTACGCCCGATGGGGGGTCTGCCCCGACTGCCGAACCTGAGGATCCCGAGGCTGCGGTGGCGCGTGAGATCCGGAACATAGTGAGGGACAACCCCGCCAAGGCCGTCGAATTGGCACGCGCGGCGCGCGAGCGTTACGGCGACTCGCGCTACTCGGACGATCGCGACGGCTTCCTGGTTCAAGGGTACTATCTCTTGCACGATATGGCGGCAGCACGCGCCGAGATGCCCTACTACTACAAGCATCATCCGCAGGGTCGCTGGGGGAACTATCTGTTCGCCCTGACCAACGTGGGCCCCAACTCGCCGCCGTAGCGAACGCCCAAGTCTCCTCACGCCGGACGGCGGAACTTGGCGTACAACTCGGTGCGTCCTGGACGCCTGACCTGTTCCGGCCACAACCTGCTACTGTTGAGATGCGGATAGGACGTAACTCAGGTTGCACATGTCTGCTGGTCGCAGAAATATACCGCTTCACATTGTGCCGAACTCGGCGCGATCAGATGTAGATGATGCTACTTTGGCGCGGGCCCTCATCGCTGGCGAGACCTGGGCACATGCTGCGACTTGGAACCGATTCGCTCCTCTCGTCTTCAACATGGCCTGGCGCGCCCTCGGAAGCGAGGAAGAAGCCGAGGACATCACTCAGGAGGTTTTCTATCGGCTGTTCGCCCGAGTGAAGACCCTCTGCAAGCCCGAGTCGCTGCGGAGCTTCATCGTTTCTTTCGCGATCCGAATCCTGAAGTGGGAGTTCCGCCGCAGGCGAGCAGGCCGCTGGCTCACCTTCTTCACACCTAATGACCTGCCCGAGGTCCCGTTTTGCGGAGCTGATCCTGAAGCCCGGGAGATACTGCAGCGTTTTTACCAGATCCTGGACCAGCTTGGGACGCGCGAGCGTCTGGTTTTCGCGCTCCGCCACCTTGAGTCGATGACCTTGGGCGAGATCGCCGCTGCGATGGAGATCTCTTTGTCGACGGTCAAGCGCGCACATGCCCAAGCGGTGGTCGAGGTGGGGCGCTCGATCGCAAACGACAAAGATCTGGCCGGATTTTTTGAGGAAGTGCGGGGACCCCATGGAACGTGAAATCGACAAGGGATGCTTGCCGGCCGCGGTTGAGCGGGTGGCCGACTTTGTCTGTTCCGCGATTCCACCCATGACTCCTGCGCAGTGCGACAATGGGCTCGACATCGTCAGGAGGCGGCTTGCGGCGCGCCAGCGCCAGCGGGTTCGCCTATTCAGGCTGTCAGCCGTCGGGATGGTTGCCGGGGCGGTCGCTTGTGCACTATGGCTGGTGTTTCCCGGCGCCAAAGTGGCGGTGCCGCAGAACGCGAGCCTCACCTACCACGTCGAAGGAGGCGAGATCGTCGACGGAGGATACCTTCGCTCGTTGGGTGGCGCGGGCGTGAAATTGCGCTTCTCCGAGGGGAGTGAACTGGACTTCCTCGCTGGTGCGCGCGGCCGTCTACGCTCGGTCGACGCCGAGGGCGCCCGTCTCGCCATCGAGCGGGGAACTGCATCGGTCAAGGTGGCGCACCGACCGGGGACGCACTGGCTGGTCGACGCAGGACCCTTCCTCATCACGGTAAAGGGCACCACCTTCACTGTCGCCTGGGATGCGACGGGCGAGCAGCTTGATCTTCGCATGGAGCAGGGGACGGTTTCGGTCACCGGTCCACTTTCTGAGGGCGCGATCACCGTGCGCGCGGGCCAGCGCTTGGCCATCAACCTCCCGAGGCGAGAGGTGGTGTTGCGCGATCTGGAAAGTGTTGAGGCTTTTCACCCTGCTAGCGCCCCGGTTTCGCCTGAGCCGGAGCTGGGGCCGAGCAAGCAAGGGCTTGACCCCGACCGGGCGGACACCGCGCGCGAGGCTGCCGCCCAGCGATCGGGTGGCCACGGCCGCGGCGGGGTTGCCTGGCCGCACACCTGGCCCGCTGCCCTGGTAGCTGGAGACACGGATTTCATCCTGAGAGACGTCGAGCGGCGCGGGCTGGAGCGCTGTCTTGCGGAAGCCTCCAGCGAGGATCTGTCGGCGCTTGCCGATGCGGCCCGCTACCGGCGACGAGACAACATCGCCAGAGCAGCCCTGCTCGCCCAACGCAGTCGGTTCCCGGGTTCGGCGCGCGCACTTGACGCCGGTTTCCTTCTCGGACGTCTGGATGAGACGCACGAGGGCGGCAGGCGCAAGGCTCTCTCATGGTACGAACGTTATCTTGAAGAGGCTCCTTCCGGCGCCTATGCTTCTGAGGCACTGGGGCGAGAAATGATCGTGACGCAAGAGCTGATGGGAGCTGCCGCGGCTCGGATGGTCGCCGAAGACTACCTGCACCGCTTCCCAAGCGGGACCTACGCAGGCGCAGCCAGGGCGCTTCGCCAAGAGCCGTGAACGCGATCGTCTCACGGCGCGCGCTCGCTGCGGGTTTGGCGGTAGTCGCTACGTTGGCGGCCGAGGCGGGATGGGCATCGACGGTGGTCCTGGTACGACCGGCGAATCCCACGGCGATCACGGCCGAGGCTCTGGTGCGCATGCACGGCGAGTTGGTGTCGGCGGGATTCGACGTGGAGATCAAGGCCGCGACCGCCGGGGCCGACGCGCGCACATCGTTGGAACAAGCCGCGAGCGTCGAGAACGTCGGCGCTGTGGTCGCGCTGCTGGGCGACAGCACGCCCGGTTCGGTCGAGGTGTGGGTGATTGATCGAGTGACCGGCAAGTCAGTGGTCAGGCGCGTTCCCAGTCAGCCCGAGTCTGGGCGGGCAGCAGAGATCCTGGCCATCAGGGCGATCGAGCTTCTGCGAGCGAGCCTGCTGGAAATCGCCATGGCCGGCGGCAGGGAGCCCCCCATCGTGCCCAAGCCGCCGCCCGCGGAGGTGACCCGCTTCGTGGAACACGCGCTCGAGTCGCGCAAACCTTCGCGCTTCGCGATCGAAGTCGGCGGCATCGGGGTGGCGAGCTTTGACGGAGTGGGACCGGC
>PMJE01000208.1:12905-24812 GCA_003157315.1 Myxococcales bacterium
GCCGAAGGGCAGGCGTCCGGGCTCTACCAGGGGGAGACAGCCGGGCTATGGTCCTTTGTGGCCGACGCGGGTACCGGGCTTCGGTTGTCGCTGAGCAGCCGATTCGAGATTGCACTGGAAGTCCACGCGCAATTGGCCCAGCCCTATCCGGCCATTCGATTTCCCGATTCCCAGGCGGCGACGGCCGGGCGGCCGGACTTGCTGCCCTCCCTAACCCTGATTGGATGGCTCTAGTCATGGCACTACATCGAACACTCGCTCCACTGGCGCTCTTGCTGGCCAGTTGTTCGCCAGGAGGGCTCAACGTGGTGGGCCGGGCGCCCAACAGTCTCAGACAGGACGTGATCGCGTACTGGTCTTGCGACAACGTGGCGGACAGCAACAACCCCACCCTGGTGGATGATTCGGGCAACCAGAACACCGGCACCATCCTTGGCGCCACTCTGACCCCTGGCCACTTTGGCAATGCCCTCCATTTCGAGTCAGGGAACTCGGTATTTGTGGGGAATTTCCCCCAGGCGCATCCGAGCTGGAGTGTATCGCTCTGGGTGCGTCCTGCCGCCTGGGCATCTCCATCTTTTGCCGACAACAGTGACGATGCCTACGTCACCCTCATCAGCACCGAAATCGCCGGTCAAGGCGGTTGGGAGATGGACGCCCTGTTCCATCAGCAGGAGGCCTCGACATGGAAATACAACTTTGCATTTCCCGACCCGATCGACGCGGGGCGCTGGAAATACCAATGGGCCGAGACCAACGATTTCGAGGTTGGGGTATGGACCCACCTTGTGGCCGTGGTGGACAGTGATGCGATGAAGATACAGTTCTACGAGAATGGCGTTCTATCTATCGAGAATCCAATCACGAGCCTCATCCTGCTGGGAAACAGCACCCTTTTCTTGGGCACCTGGTCGGGGGGCTGGCGGTACTTCGTCGGGGATCTCGACGATATCGTGATCTACGGACGGGCGCTCAACCAAACTGAGGTTGGCACGCTCTACACGCAGCCAGCTCCAGCGACTCCAGGCTGAAGCGACCCTGACCGGATCAGCGCGCGGACATCGCCAACAAAACCAAGCCCAGCAGCAAAGCGACCAAAGAACCGGCGACTATCTTGAGAATGCGCTTGAGCATAGCAGCGGCGACTCTAGCCCGTATTCCCGCCGCCGGGGATAGCTCTCATCCGACTCTTCAACCACCAGGCCGCACCAGCCAGCAGCGCAAACACGCCTGCCAGAAAGCCGAACCCCGCTTGGTCGGAGACGTGATCCGACAGCAAACCGAAGACCGGCGAAACCACAACAAAGAGCACGCGGCCAAGCATGGCGGAAACCGAGAGTACGGTGGCGCGGCGATCAGATGGGATGTGGCGATTGAGGGCATTGAGCAGCAGAGGAGTGGAGAAGCCCCAGGCCGCGGCAGCTAGAGGCGTGAGCAACACTGGCCAGGGAGCGGACGTACCGGCGAACACGAGCAGTACAGCGGGAATGATGGCGAAAAGTGCGTAGCTGCCACGCGGGCCGAGAGTGCGTGCCAACTTGCTCGATCCCGCCGCGGCCGCGGCCGAGGCGCACTGAAACACGGCGAAGTAGATACCGTAGGAGGCGACGGTGATGCCGTGATTGGTAAGTCGGAGGAAATAGCCCCAGATGCCGACAATGCCGACTGTGAAAATACCAGCGGACGCCACCATCGCAGGCAGTAGCCGCGGGTCGGCCAGGGATTCGCGCGAGATGCGGAGAATCTGCCGCAGGGCCGCGCGCGACGTGAGCGTAGGTCGCGGTGGCTCGACCAGGGTGAACGCAATCGCGAGCATGACAAGCGCGGTACCCGCATTAACGAAGAACGGCAGGCGCAACCAGATCGCGGCGAGCAGTCCGCCAGCCACCGCCGCAATGGCCGTGCCCACCCGGGTCCAAGCCTCGGCTTTACCCTCGATGCGCGTGTACTCGGCCTCTCGGCTTTCGGCCTTGAGCGTGTCGAATACCAGCGCGGACTCGGTGCCCGAGAAGAGGCTGTAGCCGAAAGCGAGGACGACCTCTGCGCCAGCGAACAGCCAAAAACTGTTGGCCAGTCCGTACGCTGCCATACCCGCGGCCATGCTGACCGCGCCTATCAGCAGAGCGCGGCGACGACCGAGAACGTCGGCCAGATAGCCAGATGGCACTTCGAATGACAGGCTGGCCGCCGAGAAGATGGCCTGCACCAACAGGATTCGCGTCGCATCGAGCCCGCACGAGCGATACACCGGCACGATGGCCGGCATGATGAGCAGGAAATCGCGAAGGAAGCGAAACCCATAGACCTGCCGAATGTTGCCTTGCATGGGTTAACTAGCTTTGCCCTTTGGTTGTCTTCAGCCTGCGCCACAAGGTGGTGAGGCTGATGCCCAGCACGGCGGCGGCACGTGTGCGGTTGCCACCCGATTGGGCCAGCACGGCGCGAATATGTTCGCGCTCGACCTGGTCGAGCGAGCGCGGGCCCTTTCCCTGCCCAGGACGCGTCCCAGCGCCAAGCACGAGGTTGGAAGGTAGAAGCTCGGGCGTGATTTGACCGTTGCGCGACAGTACGGCGGCGTGCTCGATGGCATTTTCCAACTCGCGCACATTGCCAGGCCAGGCATAGCCGACAAGCGGGTCGATGGCGGCGGCGGCCAGGCGCAGGTTGGGCATCTTCAACTTCGCCCGCAGTCGCTCCACGAAGAAGCGCGCGAGCGGCAGAATGTCCTCCTTCCGCTCGCGCAAAGGTGGGATCGCAATCTCGATCACCCGCAAGCGATAATAGAGATCCTCGCGGAACGCGCCCCGCCGCATGGCCTCGGCCAGGTCGCGGTTGGTCGCGGCCAGGATGCGCACGTCGATCTTGCGCGTGCGACTCTCGCCCACGCGCCGGATCTCACGTTCCTGCAACACGCGCAGCAACTTGACCTGCAAGCCGTGCGAGATCTCACCGATCTCGTCGAGAAAAAGCGTTCCGCCTGCCGCCTCCTCGAACAGCCCGGCGTGGTCGGCGGTGGCGCCGGTGAAGGCGCCCGCCTTGTGGCCGAACAGCGCTGAATCAAGCAGGGTTTCCGGCAGCGCACCACAGTTGATGCCCAGAAAGGGTCCCCGGCTGCGCTGCGAGCGTGCGTGCAGCAAGCGCGCCACCACTTCCTTGCCTACCCCACTCTCGCCCGTGATGAGCACCGAAGAATCAAAGGGCGCAATCCGCGTGGCCAGATCCAGAACCGCGGCGAAAGCCTTGCTCCGCACTTCGACCAGCGGGGGCCGCTCCAAGGTGGTCAGCCGCTCGGTGCTGCGCTGCAATTCCCGGGTTACCCGGCGCAGCTCTTCCGTCAGACTGTGGATCTTTCCCTTGATGTCGGCGGCCTGAAAATAGTGCAAGTGCGGATTGATGGCGGCGCCCCACGAGGTGCGGTCTTTGCCCACGGCCGTGCACACGCGCTCGCCCATCGCACGACAGCGCTGCTCGACGAAGTACACATCGTGGCCCAGGGCAAACGACATGAAGCCGCTGGCGTAGCCGGAGAGCATCCAGCACGCCGGGTGTGCCGCTCGGCCAAACACAGCCATGTGCTCATCGGCCTCGGCTGAACCATGCCAGGCCACCTCCATCTCGAAACGGCCGGCAACCTGGTCCATCTCTAGTTTCTTGGTCACCCAGCGGACCACGCCCTGCATGGCGTGCAGGCGTGGCCCGGCCTTAACCAGATCGACCACACTTTCCCACTTGAACACGCGGCGCATGGCCGCGGCATCGGCTTGGCCCCAGAAATAGGCGAAGCGGGTCAGGATACGCCGGGTCTGCTCAGGCCCGACCATGTCGAAGAGATCCTTGCGAAACTGGGCGAAGGCGTCCGTGCTGTGCAGAACCAGGCGGCGGCCCTGGAAATCAATGACGCCGTCGCGGAATTCCAGCAGCTCGTCCAGCTTGAGGTCTTCGACTCGCATGATGCACTCGCTATTTCAATCTGAAATGCGAACTTTGCAAGTTGAAATACCAGTCGTCGGCCAAGTGAGCAAGGTCGCCATTTCGCCGTGGCACGGCGCTTGCTGTGGGAATGGGCAGCAAGCAACGAATCAAGCAAAGGAGACGCACCATGTACGATCTATTGAAGGGCAAGTTGGAAGGTTTGCAGTCCGAACTGATGTCCTTCGCGCAGGCCCTCTTGCGCACGCGCAGCCTGAGCCGGGACGAGTCGAGTGCCGCGGCATTGGTGGAGAAGCAACTTCACGCGCTCGATTTCGACACCGTCACCACCGACAACCTTGGCAACGTGGTGGGTGTGCTGCACGGGGTGGAGGACGGCCCCAATCTGTTGCTGGCCAGCCACATGGACACCGTCGCGCCCGCGGACGAGTCGGGCTGGCCTGGCTCGCCCTGGAGCGGCCGCATTGCAGACGGCAAGTTGTACGGCCTGGGCGCGGCTGACTGCAAGGGCGGACTTGCGGCGCAGGTGTTTGCCGCCGGCTTGCTCAAGCGCAGCCTGCTGCCCCTGCGCGGAAACCTGATAGTGGCCGCCACCGTGGCTGAAGAAAACGGCATCTCCTTCGGCATGCGCGGCCTGATTGAGTTCACTTTGAAAGAGATGGGGCTGCGGCCCGAATACGCCATCCTGGGCGAACCGACCGACTTGGGCCTCTACTACGGCCACGACGGCCGCGCCGAGCTGGACATTCGCTTGCGCAGCAACAACCCGTTCCACTTGGCCGACGCCGCTGATCTGGTGTCGAACGGCATGGGTGACACTGATCCAACGGCCGCGGTGCAGGCCATGCTGATGGGCAAGCCGCACTTCGAAGATAGCCACGGACTCCGCTGCGCCACCATCGGGGTGGAACACCGCCTGGGCCCCGAGGAAGCAGTCGACGGCATGGTGGGGCGCATGCGGCGCGAGGCGGAGCGATTAGCCCAGTTGGCGGGTGCGGTTGAGGTAGAGGTAGCCGTGCGTGAGAGTGCTGAGACTTTGGCCACCGGCCTGGTCATGAAGGTCAAGCGGGTCACCCACGCCTGGAGCACCGATCCCTTCAGCCCATTGCTATCGCGCGCTCGCCAGTCATTGGCTGCCGCCGGCTGCGCAGTCCGGCCGGGCAAATGGAAACTGTCGCGTTTGGGGATGGGCACATCCGGCAGCGTACTGTCGAACGAGTTCCACATCCCGACCATTGGTTACGGCCCGGGCCGCGAGGAAGAAGCGCACAGCCAAGGCGAGTCAGTCGAGATCGCCAAGATTGTGGAGTGCACCTACGGAACTGCGGCCATGGCCCATGGCTTGGTGGGCATTCCGGTTTTCGGGTGGATTCCCGATGAAATCTGACCCCACGGGCACGCCATGCGCATCATAGTATTCAACTGCGGAAGCTCGTCGCTCAAGTACCGGCTGATCGAGTTGCCGGGCGAAAACCAGCTGGCGGGCGGGGAGGCGGAACGGGTGGGCCCGAAAACCGCCGAGCCGGCGCGCATTCACCACCAAGTGGCTGGCAAGAAGGAAACCATAGTGGTTGACATGCCTGACCACGCCACCGCGTTTGCGCAGGTGATGAAGCTGCTCGAACGCGATCCCGAGCTGGTGCCCGACGCCATCGGGCACCGCATGGCGCATGGTGGGCCGAACTTCAAGCAACACGTGATCCTCGACGATGCGGTCATGGCCGAGCTGGAACGCATCCAGGAGCTGGCGCCCATTCACAACCCGCCCGCCGTGCGCCTGGTGGCCGCGTGCCGGCGCCTGTATCCCAACCTGCCGGAAACAGTGGTGTTCGACACGGTCTTTCACGCCACCATTCCGGAAGTGGCACGCGCCTACGCCCTGCCGGCCGCGCTGGTGGCCAAGCACGGCTTTCGCAAGTATGGTTTTCACGGCACCAGTCACCAATACGTGGCGCAGGAAGCGGCCAAATTGTTGGGCGTGCCCTTTGACAGTCTCAACGCTGTCAGTTGCCACCTGGGCAGTGGCGGCGCCAGCCTGTGCGCCATTGTGAAAGGCCGATCAATCGACAACACCATGGGCTACTCGCCCTTGCAAGGCCTAGTAATGAGTACCCGCTCGGGCGACATCGACCCCGCAGTGGCGCTGACCCTGCTAGTGCGCGCGGCGGGCAATGGCGCCGCGGTCGAAGGTATGCTCAACCGAAAATGCGGCGTGCTGGGCCTGTCGGGAATGTCGGCTGATATTCGCGACGTGGTGGCGCGTGCAGCCGACGGTCCGGCGGCCGACATCGACCAATTGACAGTGGCATCGCAGGTGTACCTTTGGCGTATCCGCAAGTACTTGGGCGCGTACCTGACCCTGGTGGGCGGCGCCCATTGTGTGATCTTCACCGACACCATTGGCGAAAAGGTTCCGCAGGTGCGTTGGGCAGTGACCGCGGGCCTGCAATGCTTCGGACTGGACATTGATTCAGAAAAGAACGATGCCGCGCGTGCCTTGCCCGCCGATCTGTCCACGCCATCAAGTCGCGTGCGCATCCTGGCCATTGCCACCAATGAGGAGATGGCGATTGCCCGCTTCAGTTATGATCTGCTGTCAAGTGCGCAGGCGGAAAGGATTGCGCTGTGAACACCTTGGTTCTGATTCCCGGTGGCAAGAGCCTGCGCTACGCGGGCTTCGTAAACAGCGGCGAGACCTGCACCGGCGTCATCCGCGGTTTTCGCTGGCAAGGGCCGCGCGCGGCTCTCGACGAGGTTCGCACCATAGTGCAGGCCATGGGCCTGTTGGATGACGTTCCCAGTGTGGTTGTGCACGGGCTGTTTGGCGGCGAGGAATTCCCCGCTCCAGCTTCACTTGACGACGACGCTCTTGTCCGTTTGGAGCGCGTCGCGCGCCAGTCACCTTTGCATGTGGCTGGCTTGATCGAGACTGCGCACGCCGTCCAGCAGGTCTTTGCCGGGGCACCAGCCCGCCTAGCCTTCGAGACTTCATTTTTCGTGGACCTGCCGCCGCGCGAGCGCACCTACGCGGTGTCGCCCGATTTGTCGCACAAGCTGGCACTGCGACGCTGGGGCTACCACGGACTGTTCCACCAAGCCGCTTCGCTGGAAGCCGGCCGCCGCTTGCGCAAGCGTGGCCTGGATTGCCCGCCGCGCATCCTGTCCCTCTGTCTAGACGCGCAGCCCGAGATCGCCGCTGTGCTGGGTTGTCGGCCCATCACTGTCACAAGTGGCGCCACGCCGCTCGAAGGCCTGCCGGGTGAGACCAACAGCGGCGAGATTGACCCCGCAGTTGCGCTGGCCCTGGCTGGCGAGGCCGGCCTCGGGCCTGAGGGCGCCAACGCGCTTCTGGTGGGCGAAAGCGGGCTTTCCGGCCTGGTGGGTCACCGGGTGCGCTTGGACGACGTGCTCACCAGTGCGCGCAGCGAATGTATGCGTGCGCGCGAGGTGCTGCTTTATCGCATGCTGCTGGCATCGGGCGCCGCCGCGGCAGCCCTGGGCGGAGTGGACGCTGTGGTGTTTTCGGGTCGCTACGTCTCCTGCTCGGCTGTGGTGGCGCACGATGTGCTTCCGCACCTGGAGCGCGCAGGCGCGCTCGCCCTCGACGCCGCGCAATGGATGATTTTCGCCAAACCGTTGGAAGGAGTCTTGGCAGAGATGGCGAACCTGCAGTAGCTCGAACTCCTCGCCATCGACCCGGCAGCCAAGGCGGTGGTGTCAAGCGGCTACAGCCAGGATCCCATCATGGCGAACTACCGCGAGTATGGCTTCCGCGACGTCATCGCCAAACCGTACAGCGTGCGCGACATGAGCCGGACCCTCGCCGCCCTGGTTCGCTCGGCATGATTCCGTCCTACGCTGCGGCCCGATGGCTGCGGCCGGGCTGCACCGCGGAGATGAAGGTCACGCCCTTGTTCCTCTCTTGCGCCCGCGCCAGCAAGTAGTCGGTCTCGAACAGCACCAGCGGTCGGCCCTCCACGTCGACGACGCAGCTTTGCCGGCCGGGCAGCTCGAAGCCATCGAAGTCCAGACTGTCGCCCTCGATCCAGCGCGCATAGCGATAGGGCAGGCGATCGAACCCGACGCGCACGCCGTACTCACCGCGCAGGCGGTGGGCGATGACCTCGAATTGCAGTACGCCCACTGCGCCCAGGATCGGGTCGCGTTCCATGCGCTGCCGATCGAAAAACACTTGCACCGCCCCCTCCTCGGAAAGCTGTTCCAGCCCCTTCTTGAGCTGCTTGCGCTTTAGCGGATCGTTGAGCCGCACGCGTACGAAATGCTCGGGCGAGAAGCGTGGAATGCCCTCGAATTCCACTGGCTGTCCCTCGCACAGACTGTCGCCAATGCGCAGCACGCCGGGATCCCACAGGCCGACAATGTCGCCAGAGAAGGCCTCATCCACCACGGTGCGGGTCTGCGCCATGAACTGCACCGAGCGGGTGAGCGACAGGGTCTTGCCGGTGCGCACATGGCACACGTCCATGCCGCGTACGAAACGGCCGCTGCAGATGCGCACAAACGCGATGCGATCGCGGTGCTGCGGATCCATGTTCGCCTGGATCTTGAAAACGAAGCCCGAAAAACCGGGCTGGTCAGGGTGAAGTGGCCCAGCCGAGGTCGTGCGCGTGCGCGGCGCCGGTGCCAAGTCGACGAAGTGATCGAGCAATGGTTCCAGCCCGCAGTTGGTCATGGCGCTGCCGAAAAATACGGGCGTGACTTGACCGGCGAGGAAACGCTCGCGGTCAAAGGGCGTGCCCGCCGTCTCCAGCAGGGACACCTCGTCGCGCAGGCGCTGCAACTGGCTCTTACCCAGAATCTTCAGCAGCTCGCCGTCGTCCCAGTTCGCCTGGCGCATCTCGCCGCGATGGCTGCCGCCGGTTCCGTGGAAGACCTGCAGCGACTGCGCCCAGCGATCGAAAAGTCCCACAAATGATCGGCCCGTACCCATGGGCCAGTTGGCCGGGCTGCACGGGATGCCGAGCACGCGCTCGATCTCGTCGAGCAGCTCGAACGGGTCTTTGCCGTCACGATCCAGCTTGTTGACGAAGGTCACGATGGGGATGCCGCGCATCCGGCAGACCTGGAACAGCTTGATGGTCTGCGGCTCCACCCCCTTGACGCAGTCAATGAGCATGATGGCGGTGTCCGCGGCCGCCAGCGTGCGGTAGGTGTCCTCGGAAAAATCGTTGTGGCCGGGAGTGTCGAGCAGGTTCATGTGCCGGCCGGCGTACTCGAACTGCAGCACGCTGGTGGACACCGAGATCCCGCGCTGCCGTTCGATGTCCATCCAGTCACTGGTGGTTTGCCGCCCTTCGCCCCGGCTGCGTACCGATCCCGCAACGTGCAACGCGCCCCCGTAGAGCAGCAGTTTTTCCGTCAGCGTGGTCTTGCCTGCATCGGGGTGCGAAATGATGGCAAAGGTGCGGCGGGCCGCGACCTCCGCCTGCAATCGGTTCAACTGCTCGTCCATGGGGGGTTGTTAGCGTAGCAGGAGAATGGCGCCCGTGCGCGAGCAGATGATGAGGCTTGACCTACCGGTGCAAAATCTCCGTCCACGGCCCAACCGTCGACAGGACCAATTGGTGCGACGCCCGGGTGACCGCGACGTACAGGGCGCGGCGGCCAGCAGGGGTGGCGGGATAGACGGCAGTCGAGGCGTCGGGGACGACCACGTAATCGAATTCCAGTCCTTTGGCTTGCTGCACGCAGGTGACGTTGATCCCGCCCACGAACTGATAGTCGCCGTCCAGCGCCAAGCGCAAGCCAAGACCGCGTCGTAGGTGCTGGGCCAGGCGCCTGGCTGCCTCGGGCGTGCGGCAGATGAGGGCCGTCGACCCACGCGGATCGCCGCTCTGCAATGTGCGCAACTCGCGCGTCAGCCAGTCGGCCTGGTGACATTCATTGGCGAATTCCGCGCACAACGTGGACGGTCCGGGTGGCCAGAGCGCATTGCCGCCGTCGAGGATTCGCCGGGCCAGCTCGGTCACGTCAGGCGGGCAGCGGTAGCTGATTTCCAGCAACGCGGTTTCGTAGTCGCCGCACCCTAGTTCCGCCATGCTGCCGGCCCAGCCGGAAAAGCACGCCGCGGGATCCACCTGCTGGGCCGCATCGCCGGCGACGATCAAGCTGCCACCCGGCGCCAGCGCGCGGCCCAGCAGCGCCAACTCCAGCGGAGCAAACTCCTGCGCCTCGTCCAGCACCAAACAGTGGTATTGGTGTGGCTGCACTGGCCGCCCGCCAGCGCACTCGGCGCGCAGCCGATCCAACTCGAACAGCACGGCGTAGTCCTCGGTGTCGAGGGTGCCCGCGTCCTCGGTCGGCGTGCCGTCATCTATCGAGCGACCATCTACCGTCACCAACCGCTCGGCATCCACATGCGCGAATTCCTCTTCGGCAGTGCTGCTGAATTGCACATGGGTGTGCTCCAGCACCTCGGCCACCATGCCCGCGCCAATGCCCTGCGAAGAGGCAGCAGCCAGCTTTTCCATCAGCACGCGGTCGCCAAACACGTGCAGCAGATCACGACGTCGCGTCTGGCGCGAGGACCTTCGCGTCGCCAACTCGGCCAACACCCCTCGCAGCGCCGGATCCCGCTTGATGCGGATGACCCCGGCGCTGGCGTCCTGGCTCTCGCGCTCGGGCAACTTGCGAAAGGCGCGCCGGGCCTCCACCCCAGCCCAGCGATCAAACAGCCAAACCCCGACGCCACCTACCCCCATACGTTCAAGTAGCGCGGCCGAGAGACGGCGCAGACCCTCGGTGGGAACGATAACGGCAGCGCGCAGCCCTGGCCCGGCCAGCTGGCGCAGACGCGCCAGCCGATGCAGAGCCACTGTGGTCTTGCCGAAGCCAGCCTCGCCCAGCAGCAACACCGCCCTGCCGGCGGGCAGCTCGACGACGCGCCGTTGGGCCGCGTCCAGAATCACGTCGGCGGGCGAGCTGGAGCGCAGGCGCGCCGCCTCGGGCCGCAGGTTCAGCGCGGGCGCAGGCCCGGTTTGCAGGTGCCACGCACCGTCTTGCAGCCCAACCCGGCCCGCAGCAGTCTCGATCTCGCATAGCTCCCCCTGTGCAAAACTGACCAGGCTGCGCTCGATGAGCGTGCCGGTCAGGGTGCGCTCGTCAGCGTCGATCTCGTAGTCGTCACCCTCGGCGCAGGAGAAGAAGACCTCGGCCAGGGGCGCATTTCGCCAGTCGATGATGGCCACCCCGCCCCCGGTTCGCGTTTCGGGACCCAGCAATACGTCGCGAACCCGGCCGTCCGTGTCCAGTCGCATGTGGGCGAAGTACGGCACAGCCGCGTTGGGCGAGAGCGACCGCGCCAGTTGCGCCAAGCGGAGCTGGTCGGAGATTATTTCTTGCAGACGAGAATCGAGTGGGTCTGCCATGGTCCGTCTCGCGTGCGCCATTGCGCCGCATCCCGGGCCAAAGAACAAGCTTTCAATTGGGCCCCGATCGGACCATAATGGATCCGTTCTTGGGGAGCGCCAGCCACACTCGCGCGGCAGGCATGCGGGTTGCGGGCCGATGGCAGCGCCATCTGCTGGGTCGACAATTCCCAGTCCACTACCCCGGCGGGCACCTTCATCCAGATCTCCTCCGGCGGCGTGCGGGCTGCGGGCCAACGGTTTCGTCGCTTGCTGGGGTGATCTGGTGACGCCGGATCCGTGACCTGCGATCGTCGTTTGTACACCGAAAAGCCTGCTTCGCTGCTGGAACCACGGCGACGGGCGGGGTAGACACCCTCGCTCTCGTGATTCGCCTCGACAACATCAGCAAGCAGCACGGCCCGCAGATCCTGTTCATCGAGGCCAGCGCGGCGATTTTGCGCGGCGAGAAGATCGGCCTGGTGGGGCCCAACGGCGCGGGCAAGTCAACCGTGTTCCGCCTGATCATGGGCGAAGAGTCGCCTGACGAAGGCCAGATCTCGATCGATCGCAACGTGACCATCGGGCACTTCAGCCAGGACGTGGGCGA
>PMJE01000208.1:24855-25134 GCA_003157315.1 Myxococcales bacterium
GCGCGCGAGATCATGGCCGGCCTGGGCTTCACGCAAGAGATGATGGACGGCGACGTGGGCAATCTTTCGGGCGGGTGGAAGATGCGGGTGGCCCTGGCGCGGATTCTGCTGATGCGGCCCAAAGTCATGTTGCTCGACGAGCCGTCGAACCACCTGGATATCGAATCGATCATCTGGCTGGAGGGTTTTCTCAAGAACTACGACGGCGCGCTCTTGATGACCACACACGATCGCGAGTTCATGAACCGCGTGGTGAGCAAGATCATCGAGATCGACGGC
>PMJE01000423.1:0-165 GCA_003157315.1 Myxococcales bacterium
GCCGAGCGTGCCGAAAGCGTGGACGACCTGATGGAAACGGTGGTGAAGGGAGGCGGAGCCTCGGCCGCGTCGGGCGGCGACGCCGCGAAGGCTGCAGCCGCAGCGCAGCGGGGAGGCCGTACTGGCGCGCCGAACTAGTCACGTGGGGAGCCGGCGAGCTTTGCT
>PMJE01000423.1:174-5343 GCA_003157315.1 Myxococcales bacterium
CGAGGCCATCAAGGGCCGGCACGGGCGTAAAGGCAGAGGAGAATTCCAGATGAAGAAGCTCGGTGTTTCTTTGGTGGCAGCGTTCTTGGTGTTGGCAGCCGCACAACAGGGAATGGCGGCCAAAGCAAGCAAGGCCAAGGCGGCCAAGGCGGCCAAGGAGGAGAAACCCCGCGGGCCGGCTCCCGTGGCCAAGGCGGACGCCATCAGTGAGATCAGGGGCGACTTCAAGTGGGGGATGACCATGCAGCAGGTCATCGACAAGATCAACGCGCGCATCGAGGCGAGCTACAAGGACAGGATCGCCAAGACAAATGCTGACCCGAACCGGAACGACAGGCTCCGGAGGGCGATGCGCGATGAGATGGCCGTGATCAAGAAGAACATAGTCAAGTTCGAGGGTCAGAAGGGCCCATGGGACGTATCGATCATCGACCAGGAGATCGTGCAGGGAAAGGGCGTGGCCATGCTCTTCACCAAAGAGGAGAAATCCACCCGCTACTTCTTTTTCGCCAACGACAGCCTATTCAAGATGTTCATCGCCTTTGACAAGGAGATGTTGCAGGGCAAGAACTTCAAGGACTTTGGCGTCGCCATGCAGACGAAGTTCGGCAAGGCGCAAGAGGTCTTCGTCAACCAGAGCTACCTCGGGGTCAAGGAGAGGAAGCTGGATCACCTGCTCTGGCGCTCGAGCACGGGCGACGGGCTGAAGTTGGTGGATCGTTCTGAGTTCTATGACGTGTACTGCCTGGTTCTGTACGACAACAGCGTCGAGCAACGAGTGGTGGCTGATCGCAAGGCGTTCGACGCCGCCCAGCCCAAGGGATCCATGATCGACAACGTGATCGGGGGCAAGGAATCCGACCGCGACGAGAATGACAACGTGATCGACCGCATCACAGGCAAAGAGGTATTCAAGCCTGGCGACCGGCGCGCCGCGCAGCAAAACATCACCGTTCCATCCCCGGGTACCCCTTCACCAACCCCTGCGGGCGACGACACCCAAAAATAGCCGCGCGCAGGGTGATCGGAGGCCTGCAACGCTGTGTTGCTTGACAGCGGCGGGGCGGCTCCGCAGAATGCGACCCTTTCCAAATGGCCAATATCAAGTCAGCTGAGAAGAAGAACCGACAGCGCATCAGGCGCCAGGCACGCAATTCAGCCCAGAAGGCGGCGATGCGCACGGCAGTGAAGAACCTGCGCGCCGCAGTTGCGGCCAAGGACCAGCCGCGAGCAGCCGCACTGCTCAAGTCGGCGACAACGCTCATCAGCCGGCTGGGCCGACGGGGCACGATCAAGAAGCGGACCAGCTCGCGTCACGTGTCGCGGCTGACGGTCGCCGTCAACACGCTGGCCAAGTAGCGTCGGCGGCGACTGGGGACTTGAAACGCTCCGGGCATGGGCCCCGAGGCGCAGGTGTGCAGCCGCATCGGGCGACCGGCGCGGGTCGGCCAGCGTGTGCGATCCTTGGGCCGGCCTTTTGGCCGGCCCAGCCCGACAGGCTCCGCCTAGTTCCCGGTCAGGAGCTTGAACTCGGTTCGGCGGTTCTTGGCCCGACCCGCCGAAGTCTTGTTGTCCGCGATGGGATTCTCCGCGCCAAAGCCCACTGCGGTCAGACGCTCGGGCCGGATACCCCTTTCGACGAAGTACTGCTTGACCGCAACAGCGCGCTTCTGCGACAGCTCCTTGTTGTGATCGGCCTTGCCGACGTTGTCAGTGTGACCACTGATCTCAAACCTAATATCCTGGTAGTCAGTGAGCACCTGGACGGCTTTGTCGAGCACAGGGTACGAGGCCTTGGTGATGTCGGCGGAATTGGTCTTGAAGTTGATTCCTTCGACCACGCCGGTGAACTTCCTTATTGCGGCAGGCACCTCATCCGGACAGCCATCCTCATCCTGGTAACCGTTGAAGGTTTCCGGCTCGTTGGGGCACTTGTCAATGTTGTCGGGGATGCCGTCGCCGTCGGTATCCTTGGGCGGCGGGCAGCCGTTCTTCGTGGGATCGTCGCTCTTGGGGCCGGGCTCGGTCGGGCAGGCATCGTCGACGTCCAGGATGCCGTCGCCGTCGGTGTCCTTGGGTCGCGGACAGCCATTCTTCTTGGGATCGTTGCTCGCAGGGCCGGGCTCGGTTGGGCAGGCGTCGTCGACATCGGGGATGCCGTCGCCGTCAGTGTCTTTCGGCGGTGGAGCGGGTAGGGCCGGGGGCGGTGGCGGGAGCGGCCGAGTTCCACCGAATCCCAGGTATGCAGCAAGCAGGATCTCGTAGTCGGGGCCGTGGAAGCCACACTCGTTACAGTCGCTGTTGGAGGCAAACGCGGCGGGTGGGAACATGATGCGGCCGTCGAGGCGCAGGCCGAAGTAGTCCGTGAACGGGAACTTGGCGCCCACGCCAGCGTGGAACACGTCATCGGTGTCCTTGAAAGGCTCGCCGTTCGGCCCCGGGGAGTTTTTGGGTAACTCCGACAGGGCGCCCCATCCGACCAGAGCGAAGGGCCGCACATAGCCGGAGTGGATGAAGGTCACGATCACCTGGCCGCGGTAGCCGAGAATGATCTCGCGCGTGCCGACGGGATTGCTGTAGCGGGTGTGGGTGGGCGAGATCATGCCTTCGGCTTCTAGCCCCACCCAGCGATTGAAATTGTAGCCCAGGCGCAGACCGAAAGCCCCGCCCAAGTCAGGCGAGTAGCCTTCATCAGATACCGTGTAGCGTCCGAGCCCGCTCTTCTTGTCGTAGAAATGCAGGCCGCCGAAGATCCCGATCTCGAAGGGTTGAACCATCGGCGTTTCCTCGGCCGCCTGCGCACGCGGTGGCGCGACGCCGACCAGAGCAGCCAGCAACCCTGCGGTCAGAATGCCCGATCTTAGCAACAACGTGTTTGCTCGGTTCTTCATGCTGTTTCCTTCCTTTGCAAGAACACCGTTTTCTTTCAACCGCCGCATCCCGTGTCAGCCTCGCCTCAGCAATTCCCGCGACACAGGAGCCTGGTGCGAACTAGTGGTCTTCTCCCCTCGCATCATCAGCCGGAAGAATGGACGACTATCGACAGCGGGTCAACGCCGCGATGCGCGGTGCAATCAAGCACCCCCCGCCCGCCGAGGGCTGGCTTCTTCCGCCAACTGGCGGACCAGGCGGGTCAGCTGGATTTCAGGATCCACGCGCGACGACTTGAAGGCGCGGTCGGCCTGGTACAGGCGTTCAAAGCTGCGGCGAAGGGCAGCCACCGACATGCGCCGCGCGGGAATAAGCACGTCGTCGAGGAAGAAGGGCGGCAGCCCTACCGCGGCGGCCATTTCCGCGCGGGATAGGTTCGCGGCGGCCAGCTCCTTCGCGCGCCAGATCTGCCGAAGCTGGCGCAGCAGCATGGCCTGAACCCGCAACGGCGGTTCGCGGTTGGCAAGCATATTGGTGACCAGGTCGAGCGCCCGCCGGATGTCGCCAGAGCCAATCGCCTTGGTCAGCTCGAACACGCTTCGCTCGCGCGATTCCGGTACCAACTCCTCGACCTGGGTTCGGCTGATGCGACCAGCCTTGCCGGCGTAGATCTCCAGTTGCTCCAGCGCCTGCATCAGGCGGCCCAGATCGGGGCCAGCCGCGTTGGCCAGGGCCTCGGCCGCGTCGCTGTCGATGGTCATGCCGCGCGTTTTGGCTTCGCGGGCGATGAACGGACCCAACTCGCGATCCTTGAGCCGCGCAAACTCGTGCAGACAGCCGGCCTTGCGCAGAGCCAGAAAGGCGCGCAGACGGCCATCGATCTTCTCAGCCAAGAGCACCAGGCAGGTGCTGGGATTGGGATGGCCGGCATACCCAGTCAGCGGTTCAAGCGCGTCCGCCTTCACCTGCTCCAAGCCGCGGGCGATCACCAGACGCTGCTTGGCGAACATGGGCAGGGTGCGGGCTGCTGCCACGACCTCAACCAGGGCGGTTTCCTTCAGGTCGAAGAGTTCGCAGTTGAGCCCCGAGCTGTCACCCTCTGCGCCAAGTATCTTGCGTCGCAGCGCCGCCACCGTGCGGTCGATGAGAAAGCGCTCTGGACCGTGCAAACAGTAGATAGGCGCGATCTCACCGCGATCGATGGCGCGCAACAGGTCGGGCTCTTCCCGCGCAGGCACGCAGCTCGTCTACCACATCCGCGCTATTTCAGGAGGCGGATGCTGTCGCCGTCGACGACATAGACCAGAGGCAGATCGACGCGGCCGTGGTCAGGGCCGAAACGGATGTCGCCGGTCACACCCTCGAAGCGCCCGCTGCCCAGCAGGCGCAGGGCATCGGCACGGGTGCGCCCGCCGCGCTCGACAACCCCGCGCAGGATTGAAAGGCCATCGTACCCGTAGGCGTCCGCAGCGGTCGGGTTGGTGCCGTAGACTTCGCGGAATCGGGAGACGAAGTTACCGCTGCGCGCATCCTCGGCGGGATAGTAGCCAGGGCAAAGTATCGCGCCCTGGACGTAGCGCTCGGCATTGCGGAGCAGTCGATCGGAAAGGCTCAAGGCAGTGGAGAGCAAGATCACCTCGCGCCGGCCGGAAGTCGGCGTGGTTGCCGACGAGGGCGCGACCAGCAAGCGCGGCCGACGGGGCCAGATATTGGCGACAGCCAAGGCCGGCGCGATTAGTTCCAGGCGTGCCGCCTCGTCGGGAACGAACAGCGCATCGAAGGCAATTTTGCGCAGCTCGTTGACCTGCGCCGAGAAAGAAGTGGCGCCCGCAGGGTAGGTGATGTGCGCGACCAGGGTGCCATCGCCGGCCGCCAGAGCATTCTGGAAGGCGCCGGCCAGACGCTTGCCCGAGGCGCTGTCCGGCCCCAACACCACAAAGCGGCGCGCGCCCAGTGCCAACGCCCGTTGGGCCAACGCGATGGCGCGCGACTCGGGCGCATGGATGAGCTGGAACGCGGTGGTGCGGGCACCCGGTGCACGTTCGTCGAGCAGCAGGAAAGGCACGCCGTCACGCGTGGCCAGTTCGATACCGCGCGGATCGGGCGCGCCCAGCAGGCCGATCACCGAGTCATCATGCGCCAGCGACCAGGCCGCTGCGCCTACGCCCGCGCTCCCGGCGCGCTCGGCAGGGGCGGCGGCATCGCGGACCAGGAGATGATACGGCGACGGGTCGCCCGCGGGCGTGGGCTCGTCCACCACCAGCATCGCCCCGCGTAGCACGACCTCGCCCAGACGGG
>PMJE01000189.1 GCA_003157315.1 Myxococcales bacterium
GAACCAGCCACAATCCGAGCATGTTCAGCAGATCATGCGCTTCATGATGAGTTGGGCTCCCATGATCACCTGCTTCATCGGCGCGTTCTTCATGATGCTCTACCCGCTCACCGCCGCGCGCATGGTCCAAGTGACGAAGGAACTTGCCGAAAAGGGCCTGAACTAGACCGACCTTGGTTGCGAAACCGCGGGGCGATACGCGATCTTGGCCTGGGGCAGGCCGGGATCGCCGAAAACCGCAGAAGTCTCGCTCGCCAATCTCGCGATAGCCGGTCGGTGGCCGGACGCTCCTGTGAGCTGGCGCACACCGGACCGTCCAGCCGACCGATTCCCCTTGGTGAAACCTCAGTTCTCCGGGCTATCATGGGCCGCGTCCTTGACGTCGGCGGAGACCGCGCATGCCCGAACCTGAATCCACCACACCCGGCCCGGAAGTCGCTACGGAGAAGCGCTTCCGTCGGCTCGGCACACGCGCGTGGCTGGCCGGGCTTCTCGGGCTGGCGTTCTTCTACTTCTACTCAGGCGGCGGGCCGAACCAAGCTTCGCGGTTTGACCTGGATCGCGCGCTGTTGGAGCAGGGCAAGGTCTCCATCGACGCATACCATGACAACACCATCGACAAGGCCCTCTTCCGGGGCCATCACTACTCCGAGAAGGCTCCTGGCTCATCCCTGACTGCCTTGCCAGTGCTCGCGCTGGCAAGGGTCGCTCTGCGTTTCGTCGGCATCGATCCGGCCAGCAATCCGGGATTGTTGGCGCAAGTTCACGTTGCCACTGCGTGGGTTGCAGGCTTGCCCGCGCTGCTCATGTGCCTTGTGCTCTTCGACTGGTCCATCCGCCGTGGCTACTCCCGCAAGGGCGCCGCATTTGCGGCGGTTGCCCTCGGGTTGACCTCACCCATATGGGCCTATGCCACGCTCTTCTGGGGCCATGTGCTGTCGGCATTCTGTCTGCTCTACGGCGCAAAGGGGGTCATGACCCTTGCCCAGCGGCCACCAGCGAAAGGCGCCACTCGCACGGCGCTGCTGGCCGGGCTTGCCATAGGGTGGGCCGTTCTCACCGAGTTCCCGGCTGCACCGGCGGCCTTTCTGCTCACCATTTTCTTGCTGTGGAAGCTGCGGCCGTGGTCGCGTTGGGCCTTGCCACTAGTCGCGTACGCGGCAGCGGCGGCAGCCACCGCGCTGGTCTTGGGTGCCTACAACCTGGCGGCGTTCGGATCGCCCTTTCACCTGGGCTACGCCAACGTGGAGGGATTCGACGGTATGCGATCAGGGATGTTCGGCGTGACCCGCCCGTACGCCGACGCCTTGTACGGATTGTTGATCGGCCCGCGCAGCCTGCTTTTCACCGCACCCTTGTTGCTCCTTGGTTTGATCGGGCATGGGATTTCGGTTGTGCGCGCGCGCCAGCGCTGGGTCGCGATTCTGAGCCTAGTGGTGATTGTCTACTCGATCCTGCTCAACGCTTCGTATACCTACTGGCACGGCGGGTACACCTACGGGCCACGCCACCTGACCATTGTGCTTCCCTTCCTCGCGCTGGGTCTCGCTCCTGCCTTCGATGTGCTCCGGGGTTTCCTGCGGCCCCTGGCCCTGGCGGTACTGGTGGGCGGGATATTCCTGACCGTGGTTGCGGTCAGCACGCACGCAATGACCCCCGACGAAAACGCCAAGCCGCTCTCGCAGCTTCTCTGGCCTGCCTTTCGCCAAGGCCGGGTGGCGCTCAATACTGGCCGCGGCGATAGCTGCGGCGGGTCCGCCACCAACTTTGGACTGGCACTGGGACTGCAACCCAAACGATCGCTGTTTCCGCTTCTCATCGGATTCATAGTGGGCGGCACTGGCTTGCTCATGAGCTTTCGACAACCGACCATCCGGGCTTGGCCTGCCGAGATTCGCGACAGCCCCGCCGGGGACAAGCCAGAGGCTTCGCCGAACTCGGCGACGGACTGCTAGTTTCCCCGTAGTATGCCGGCGATTTTGCGATAGCTGGCTATCTGGAATCTCCCTGGGAGAGAATCGCAAGATCAAGTAGACTGCGCTGTCGTGACCGTCACGAAGAAGGATGGCTTCGCCTCTTCTGCCGCACCAGTCAGCAAGGACGAGGGACTGGCGCCCGGAACGCTCATCGGCGAGTACCGAGTCGAGCGTGAGATCGGCCGCGGCGGTATGGGCGTGGTCTATGCCGCGCGACACCCAGTGATAGGCAAACGTGTCGCCATCAAGGTGCTTGACCTCTTCTTTTCCCGCGATGCCGCCCTGCTCAAGCGATTCACCGACGAGGCCCGGGCGGTCAACAAGATTGGTCATCCGAACATAATCGACGTTTTTTCGTTCGGCCAGCTGGCCGACGGGCGCCACTATTTCGTGATGGAGTTGCTGGAAGGCGAGACCCTGGCGTCCTGGCTGGCCCAGGGCATACCGCCGGCGATCGAGACCTGGCGGTTGCTTCTGCAGACTTGCGAGGCGCTGGAGGCCGCCCACCGCGAGGGGATCATTCACCGGGATCTCAAGCCCGAGAATCTATGGATTGCGCGGCCCAAGCACGGCGAGTCGTTCATCAAGGTGCTGGATTTCGGCATTGCCAAGCTGAACGAGGGTGGCGAAGAAAAGAGCGTGACTAGGACGGGAACTGTGATGGGCACGCCGCAGTTCATGTCGCCCGAGCAGTGCACCGGCCGGGCCATCGATCATCGTACCGACATCTATGCAATGGGTGTGATCCTATTTCGCCTCTATTGTGGCCGCTTCCCCTTCGACGGCGCCTCGGTGGCTGAGATCATCGCCGCCCAGCTCTATCAGCCACCGCCGCGACCGTCCAGCCTGGCAACCCTTCCGCCTGCGCTCGATGAACTGATATTTCGTTGCCTCGACAAGGATCCGGCACGCCGTCCAGCCAGCGCTGCCGAGTTGGGCATGGATCTCAAGGCGGCAGTCCAACTGGCCGGCGCCATCACCGAGGTGCATGCACCGGTACACCGCACTGGCGAGGCGGCAGCCGAGACCCGCAAGGGCTTTGCTACGGGAATGCCCGCCCCGGACTCCGAGGTCCAGGAGCCTCCCGCGAGCAGCAGGCGGCGACTTGTCATTGTCGCGGGTGTGGTTGTGGCAGCAGGGGCTCTGGCCCTGTGGTTGGGTTTGCGTGGGCCGAAGACGTCCGGCCCTCCGACGATGCCGACCGAGCCCAGTCCAGCGCTCGCAGTTCCAGCACCCGCGCCGGTCGCGCCTGCCCAGGTCCCGTCGGCGCCAGCGCCAGTGCCCCAACCCACGCCGCCTCCGGTGCAACAAGTCGCACAACCGTTGCCCATTCATGCGCGGGCGCCGCGGGCTGGGGTGCACCAGTCGCTTCCCGCCGGCCGGGTTTCCCCGGTTTCTCCCCCAGTCAACGTCAATCCCACGGCCAAGCCCTCGCGGGCGGCGAAGCAGGGCCTTATTCAGGAGAACCCGTTTTGATGAGAACTTCTCGGCGTGCGGTTTGTTTGGCTTTGTTCGGCGTGTTCGTGGCCTGGTCCGCGCTCGCTGCGGCTGATCCCGCCCCGGACAATGCGACCCGAGCCGAGGCCCGCGAACGCTTTTCCCGCGGCCTGCACCTGTTCGAGAATGGCGACAACGGCGGGGCGCTGGCCGAGTTCAATCGGGCCTACGCGCTTATCCCGAATCGGCTGGTGCTGTTCAACGTCGGACTGGTCTACGCCGCCATGGACAGACCGGTCGAGGCGGTGGAAACGCTGGAGAAGGTTCTGCAAGACACAGGGCCGCTCAAGCCTGAGCAGGTTGCGCGGGCGCGCGCGGTGAAGGATGAGCAGGCCCAGCGCATCGGAGCGGTGGACGTCAAGACCAATGTGCCGGCAACCATCGAGGTCGATGGGCTGCAGGTTGGCAACACCCCGCTGGCTGCGCCACTTCGCGTGGCAACCGGATCGCACGTAATCGCGGGCGTGGCCCTTGGATATTTGCCGATGCGGCGCGAGCTGATGGTCGCGGGCGGCGTGCGTGTCGAAGTCTCGATGGACTTGCAGACCACCGAGTCGCGCCTGGCCCACATCGAGGTGCGCTGTCCTTTGCCGGGTGCCGACGTGCTGCTGGACGGGGCTCTGGTGGGCAAGACGCCGCTCGCCACCTCGGTGACCGCGCTGCCAGGGGCGCACGTGATCGAGGTGAAACGCCCGGCCTACCTCAGTCAGCGACGCGAGCTGGTTCTCCAGGATGGCGCTCGCGGTGAGCTGGCCTTTGACCCGGATCCGGACCCCAACGCCGCTTTGTCGTCCTTGGGCCGACTGAGGCTCGCTATCGGTGAGGGCGAAATCCTTGTCACCATCGACGGCCGGGCCAAGGGGGTGTATCGCGAAAGCCTGCCACTGCCCGAGGGTCCCCACACGCTCAAACTGGAACGGGCCGGGTTCGAGCCGATTGAGCGGACCGTCCGTGTTCCCGCCGCTGGCGAGATCCTGGTAAAGGTCGATCTTCGGCCCACACCCGAAACCCGCGCGTCCTATGTGGCCCACGCGCGATCCTTCCGATTCTGGTCCTACATTACGCTTGCGGGTGGCTTGGCGATCGGGGCTGGCATGGGCGGCCTGGCGATTTGGAGCAACGGCAAGATTCCCGGCGCGCAGACCGAGTTGGCCAGTGCCGAGATGGGCGCCGTGCGCTTCGCAAACGGCCCCTGCGATCCGAGCAAGGCGCTCACCACTGATCAAATCGCGGCTTGCAACCAGCGGATCCCCAATGCCCAGAATGACATTTCAAAGTACCGCGATTTGCGTATTGCCGGCATCATCGGGGCCGCCGCTGGCGCGGCCGTGGCCGTAGTTGGCCTGACCCTGCTCATCATCAGCCCGAATCCGACCCGCTACGACCGCCCCGGCGAGGAAACCCTGGCGTCCCAGTCGCCGCGGCTCTTGCCCGTGGTGGTTGCCGGACCTGACGGCGCCAGCGTTTTGCTGAGCGGGTCGTTCTGAGCGCGGGGCCGCGTTGCTGCGGCCCCGCTGCTGCTACTGCTTGGTAATGTTGAGGTTGAAGGAGGCGGTTCCAGTCGGGGCGGCCTTGCTGCATACTTCGATCTGTCAACTCGACGAGCACCCGTCGCCGCTGTTCGTGTTGCCGCGTCCACCGGTTAAATCGGCGGTTGAGTTGGCGTCACCACCGCCGTGATCGAGGTGATCTTGGTCACGCTACCCGCATTACAAATCACCTCGTCACCCGTCTTCGCGCCCGCAGTCGCAGAGCTGAACGTGAACCCGTAGGTGCAGCTCGCGCTCTTCGCAAGTGCTCCCGGCGCTGCCGTCGGGCACGTCGTCGTGCTCGGGTCCGCCTTGATGTTGCCGGCAGATGATACCGAGCAGAGCAAATCGGTCAGCGCGTTCGTCGCGGTCACCGTCACCTTCCCTGACACCGTCGCGCCCACCGGAATCGTGCCTAGGTCGATGTGATCTGTCTGCGTGAAATCAGCCGGTGGTGAGCCGCTACCGGTCAGGCTCACCATGACCGATCCCGCAACCACTAGCGTTCCGGCCGCCGGGCCGGTGTGCGTGGGCGTGAACGACACCGAGATGATACAAGTGCCGGCCGCTGCCAGCGTGTTGCACGTGTTTCCTGCCAAAGAGAACAGCGACGGCTGGACAATCGTCGGAGTCAACGAGGTCGCTGGGCCCAGATTGGTGACCGTCACCGAGGAGGGCGTCAAGCTGGTCTGTCCAACATCGACACTGCCGAAATCAAGCACAAGGGGCTGGACCGTCACCAGCACCGGTGCGGGGCCGCCCACCGGTGTGCCACAAGGATTCAATGGATCGGTTTCCGAACAAGTGGTCCACGTGATGTTGCTGTACAGGGAATTGTCGAGGAGATCGGTATAGAGCTGCGCAGCGTTCGTCGCGGACGCCATTTGCCAAATTTTCAGATCTAGTGAGTAGGTGCCGTTGGAATAGACCTCCCAGGCCAGGCCCTTGGCTTGATAGCTCTTGGTAGTGTCATAGAAGGGGTCTGCCGCGCCGTCGACCAAGGCCGTGGCGGAGGTGGCGTCGGTCGCCACCGCGACCCCGCTAGCGGTCTTGGAGCTGTTCTGGTCGAGCATCCAGCCCGAAGTGGGATCGGCCAGCGGCACCAGTGTGGCCGGAGCGGGCGTGCCGGAAGTGAGTCCACCCACCACCTTCTGGGCAAAGCCGATCACGGCCGCCCGCCCCGCTGTGTCGTCTTGCGACGACGGGGAAACCTTGACCGAGAAGAAGTACGCACTCTTGATAGCATTGACCCACCAACCAACCCCGGTGTTGCCAATGCGCGCCTGGTCCCAGCCGCCGCCGCCAACCCTAACATCACTCAGGCCAGCATCAACAGAGCCCGTGGCAGTGCCTGCATCGGGGCTGACGCCAAGGGTTTTTGCGAAGAGCAGGTTCAAGAACTGTGCGGCCACTGCAGATGCCGAAGTTGTGTCGGCATACCCACTGAATTGCACCTCGAAATACAAGGCGTTGAAATGGGCATATGCGACCATGCCAGCTAGCAGCGGAGATCCAAGCGCGACCGATGCGGCATAGCCCGGGATGGCAACGTAGGCACCATTGCTCGCCTGGTAGGTGAACATCGAATTGGCATTGGTATTGGTGACGAAATCCATGGCTACTACCGTACAAATCTGCGGGTCGGGCCCCACCAAGTCCTGAAACATGCTGACCCGGCACCCTCTGGAGGTATAGGTGTCGGCGGCGCCGTCGAGTCTCGAAACCAATTCGTCTCCGCCATTGTAGACGTCAAAGGCAGTCGGATCCTGAGCCGCCGTGGGCTGCGTCCAACCGGGCAATTCATTGTTGGAGAACTTGTACCTCTGACCAAATGCATTCGGGTCAAGGGTGGAGCCTGAGCTTCCGGCGCTGCCTCCCGAACCACCCGCGCTCATGACACCTCCGGCTCCCGGCAGGCGAGCATCCACAGCTCCGGATGTGCTTGCGTCGGGGCTAGAGCCCGAGCTTCCGGCGCTGCCTCCCGAACCACCCGGGCTCATGACACCTCCGGCTCCTGGCACGCCAGCGTCCATCCCCACCACCGCGTTCTGCAGTCCCCCGTTCGTGTTGATAGCACTCGGCTCCGCGCAAACACCATCGGGCTGGACGCACTTCTGGGTGGCAGTCGCACAGTCGCGATCGGCCAGACACTGGTTACGGCACTTCAAGTCGGTCGCGCATACCAGTGGCAAGGGGCATTGGCTGGAGTAGTTGCAAGTCTCAGATGCGGGCAGCAGGCAGGAGTTGATTCCCGAGCTGTCTTTCACGCATTGCTCGCCATTCGGGCAGTCGCGCGCTTCCTTGCACGCCGACTGGCAGCGGCCAAACGAACAGGTCAGCCCCGTGGCGCAATCGCTGTTCATTCCGCAGGTGTTACCTGGGGGCGTGCTTTGGATGCCCTTGCTGCATCCCACGAGCGTCAGGGCGATCGCCAGCGCGGCTGCAACCTCGAAGTATCTGCAAACCAGTCTTCGAGTTCCGGCGCTAGATGACATGCTTGCCTCCTAAGTTGAACCTGGAGCAGCATAAACCTTCTTCAACGTCGTGACAATGACGTCACAGGCGCGCCCGCCCTTCGCCCATTCTGGGTCAAGCAGCTTCAGCGCTTTTTCAGCCGGGCTTCGATCGCATATCCAGCAGCTCCGCCAACAGCGCATCCACGTCGTCCTGGCTGGCCAAGTAGTATGGCGCAAGACTGCGTGGCTTGTGCCCCACGCGCACCGCCAGCAGGGGCAGCCGCCGGCTGAGCGCGAACACATCCTCGTCGGTCTGGTCGTCGCCCAGATACAAAGCGGCTCGACAGTCCAAACGGCGCAATTCTGACTGCAAAGCCGTGGCCTTATTGGGCGCACCCACCG
Source organism: Myxococcales bacterium (assembly GCA_003157315.1). The sequence continues at coordinate 7,861 of PMJE01000189.1, forward strand.
GCAGAAGATCCACCGCTAGAATCCCCTTGAGCACACGGGCGTCAGCAAGATCGGCAATGGCGGCCAAGATCGCCTTGAGGGCGGCGGGCCGATTGCGTGCCTTTCGATAGTGGATGGCCAAAGTCGCGCCTTTGTTGTCAAAGATGATCCCAGGCACGCGTTCGAGGCGTGGCAGCAGACGAGCTAGCCAGCGCCGAACCAACCGTCGCGATGCAGTCAAGGCGGGCGATGGTTCGATGCCGTGGTTGCCGAACACCTGGCGCAAAGGGATTCCGGCCAAGCGGCCGGCCACATCAGTGCGACTGCGGCCGGAGATCACCACGCAGGGATACTTCCGCGCCAGATCGGTCAACAACCGGCGGGTGCGTGTCCGCAAGCGCGCGCGAGCTGGATCCGCCACGATGGGTGCCAGGGTGCCGTCGAAGTCGAAGGCCAGCAGCACGCGACCGTGGGCCAGACGGCGCAGGGCTCGACGATTCTGCGGCGCAAGCAAGGACCTCATTTCACCAGGCCGGGCGGGAGGGAACCCTCGTCGCTGCTGCTGCGGCTCAACAGGTTCCCCTTGCGGCGCAGGCGGGCCGCGTCCATCAACATGCGGCCAGCCCAGCGGTAGACGTTGAACTCGGCGAGGAAGGCGCGCATGGCGCGCATGCGCTCGCGCTGCTCTTCGGGGGGCATGGCCAACGCTCGCGCCATGGCGGCGCTGGCTTCTTCCAGATCATAGGGGTTGACCACCAGGGCCTCCGACATCTCGCGCGCGGCGCCGGTGAACTGGCTGAGCAGCAGCACGCCGCGCTCGTCGTCGCGCGCAGCCGCAAATTCCTTGGCCACCAGGTTCATGCCGTCGTGCAGGCTGCTGACGTAGCACAGGTCAGCAGCGCGGTAGTAGCGGAAGACCTGGGGCGGCTCGTGGTGGGCGCGCAGAAGGATGATGGGCTGATAGGCGCCTTCGCCGAAGCGCTGGTTGATGCGCGCTGCGGTTCGCTCGACCGTCTCGTCGAGCTGGCGGTAGCGCTCGATCAGGGTACGGCTGGGCGCCGCCATCTGGATGAAGCTGAAGCGGCCTGCGTAGGCGGGGAAACGCTCCAAGAAGCGCTCCACCGTCAGCAGGCGTTCCTCGATGCCCTTGGTGTAGTCGAGCCGGTCCACCCCCAAACCGAGCAGGGCATCGTCGCGCAGACCCAATTCCTGGCGCACCCCGTGGCGGCAATCGGCAACCGGCGGCGCGCTGGCGACCCAACGGTTGGGCCACTCGATGGAAATGGGGTAGGGCCGTACCAGGGTGGTGCGGCCTCGCTGCACCACCGCGTTCTGTTCGCGATCGATGCGCGCCTCCAAGTAACGATCTACCGAGTCGAGGAAATTGTTGCAGTGCTGGCGGGTGTGGAAGCCGAGGATGCTGCTGCCGAGCATGCCCTGCAGGATCTCGCCCCGCCACGGGCAGATGCCGAAGTGCTCACCGTTGGGCCAGGGAATGTGCCAGAAGGTGATGATGGTGGCGCGCGGCCGTCGTTCACGCACCAGGCGCGGCACCAGGGCGAAGTGGTAGTCCTGCACCAACACCACGGGATCCTCACCCTCGGCTTCCTCACACACTGCCTCGGCAAAACGGCGATTGACGGCTTCGTAGGTGGCCCAATCGGTGCCGCGGAAGATGGGCCGCGCGTGGGCCAAATGGCATAGCGGCCACAGGCCTTCGTTTGCCAGACCGTAGTAGTAGCCGCGCTCTTCTTGCTCGGTCAGCCACACCCGGCGCAATTCATACGATTCCTCGCCGGGCGGCACGCGCACGTGGTTCTTGCTGTCAACCACCGTGCGATCAGCGGAGCCGCTGCCGTGGGCGATCCACACACCCGAGCAGGCGCGCAGCACCGGCTCAATCGCCGCGACCAGGCCGCTGGCCGGATGGCGAACCTGAACCGTGCCGTCGCTGCCGCGTTCATGGATATAGGGCTCGCGGTTGGCCAGCACCATCACCTTTTCGCCGGGGAAGTGGCGCACCAATGCCTGCTTGAGATGTTGCGGGTTCCACGCGCTGGCCGGCCCATCCATCTCGCGCTCGGCGGCGATGCGCTCGACCAGCTCGCGCACGTCAGCCACGATGGGCAAAAAGTCCTTGCGCCGCGATTCCCCCAGGATGAAGCGGCGTAGTTCCTTGCGGAAACCGCGCCACGACAGTCGGGCCGCGATCACGGTGACCAGCCCGGCGCAGAGAGCGAGGCCGGCGAACACCACGAGCAGAAGCTGGCGCAGGCGCGCGTCTTTTCGGTCGATGAAGGAAAGGTCGTGCACCAGCAGCAACAGACCAAGCGGAGTGCCGTCGCGTAGCACGGGCACGGCGCAGAGGTACACGTTGCCGCCGGCCAGGGACCAGTTGGTGCTCCAGACCACGCCGGGCGCGGTGGGCTGGCCCTCGCGCTCGGCGGCCATGCGCTGCCTCACCTCGGCGCAGCCAAGCTCACGGGGAAAGGCGGGCGTGCGGGCCAGCAGTTGGTTGTTCTGGCCGCAAGCCCCGGCTGCCGTGATGCGTTCGTCGCGAGCCAGGTCGGTCAGCATGGCCTCGAAAGGCTCGCGCGTGCCTGCGCTCCAGCGCGCCAGCAGCGCGGGCTGGGTCCTCTGGGCCAGCCCAGCCATGCGCTGGGAGATGTCAGCTTCCAGCCACCGACGCGTGGTCCGCTGGACCGCGCTCGATGCCAGGTAGGCCAGGATGGCCACAGCGGCGAGAAAAACCACCAGGAAGCGAACCATTCTGCGCATGGGTCCTCCGCGGGTTCAGTTTCAAGGGAGGAAAGTTAGCTGTTTCTCACAGAGATCGCAGAGGACACAGAGACGGATGAGAAGGGGAAGGGTTAGGTTTTGCGCAGTCCAAATTCCTTCTTCTCATCCTCGCTCTGTGCTCTCTGTGAGAAATAGCTGACCTCTCCGGATCCGTCGCGAATAAGCCAGGCTAGGCCATGTCTGCCTCGCGTCTTGGCGCGCCACCGCCACACGCGAAGATCAGCCTAGCCGGAGGTCGACTTGGCTTCAACACCCGTGATCGTCGGACCTATAATGTCTGAGCCGTGAACTTCCTTCGGTTCTNNCAGCGAGGACGGCTTGCGGCCCGGCGTGCACGAATTGAAGGACATTCGGCGCTGGCCCGCCGAGCCCGCGTCCCCACCCGGCCCGCCTGATCCATCTCGCTTCCGTGCGGCCCTCGCTGGGTTGTGCGAGGGCATGGCCGCGGCACGCGCGGTCGGGCACATTGCCGACCGTGTGCGC
>PMJE01000623.1 GCA_003157315.1 Myxococcales bacterium
TCTGGCTTGGTCTTGAGGGCTTCCATGTGCTGATCACCGACTGGGCAACTCGCGTGGGGAGCGGGCCGGCTTTGCCGGCCGCGCTCCATCGCGGGAGGGTTTGGGAACCCTTTGAGGGTTCCCATGTGAATTGCCACCCGCTCTGGGGCATAATTCTCGCATGAGCGAAACAGGCGCGAGTCTGGGCGGGCAGCCGCGACGGAAATTCGAAGGCGCGGGCGGAACGCCCGGTGGCTTTGGCGAATTCTTCATCGGCATTGGGCTGGCCGGCATCGGCTTTTACCTGCTGGCCAACCACGTGTACGTGCAGACCTCATTCGGCCACCCGAGCGGCTTCGGCACGTTTGGCAACAGCTTCGGGATGAGCCTGCTACCGCTGCTGTTCGGCATTGGCACGCTCTTCGTCAACGGCAAGTCCACTTTGGGCTGGGTTCTGACTGTGGGCGGCCTGCTGTTCATCGCGGCCGGCATCCTGATGAACATGCATATCTATTTTCGAGGAACCACTCTGTTTGACGTCCTGGTGATGTTCGGCCTGATCGCTGCTGGCCTGGGCTTGGTGGTCAAGAGCCTGCGGCCGCACAAGATGAAGCGAGCCGACGAGTAAGTGCCCCCTGTGCCTCTGTGGCGGGGATCCCGCCCATCACCACAGAGGGCACAGAAGACACCAATTCAAGAGAAGACCCTACTTCATCGGCTTGTCCGGCTTGTCCATCTTCTCCATGTTGGCGACCATCTTCTGCATTTCCGCGATGATCTCCTTGTGAACCTCAAGCACCTTCTTCTGCGCCGCCATCAATTCGGGGTCAGCCTTCATCTTGGCCATGTCATGCGGCGCTGCGGGCCAGGACGCGGCCTTCTTCATGCTGCTCGCTGCCTTGTCCAGGTCGGCCGCTATCTGTTTGTGTTCCTTGACCAGTTCGCGCAGCCCCTTGACCTCGGCCTGCGAGGCCTTGTCCTTGTTGGCTGACATGAACTTGGCATGGGCTTCCCACATGTTGGCCACCGACGTGGCACCCATAGAGATTTTCTCGGGAATTACGGCCATGCTCGACAGCATCTGGCCGCAGGTGGGCTGGGCCCCGGCCATGGCCATCGGTTGATCGGCGGCATGGGCAGGAGCAAATGTCACGAGAGACAGAAGTACAGCGGCAATAAGCGTTGGTTTCATCGGTCTTTCCTCCGTTGGTTGGGTTGCCGTTGGGCCGGCCCCTCTCCGGAGCTGGCCAGCCCTTGGCGTTGGCAAGTTGATGCATCGCCAGTCGAGTCCATTACAAGCACCAGCCCCTGGACTGACGGAACCGGGGCCAAAACCGCCTTGCGCGGTTCGATCGCGCAGTTCTTGCGCGGCTTCTACTCGAAACGCTTCATCGAGATGCCGCCTGCACGTGGTTTTCGGGCTTCGACTGCACCGCCCCGCGCACCAGCGTGAAGACGATCCCACTGAGCGCATAGATGGCCACCACAGTGTGCCCGGTGGGAAGGTCAAGGAAGTACGAGGCGGTGATGGCGATGAGGTTGAGCACCGTCCCGAGGCCCCACGCGAGCAGCAGTTTCGCCCGGAATGAGCGGTTCATGCTCGACACGATGAAAGCCGGAGCCACCAGGATGGCGAACACAACGAGAACCCCCGCGAGATTGACCGAGCTGGTGACAGTGAGCGAGAAGGTGCCGAAGAACACCAGCTCTTTCAAAGTGCCCCGCAAGCGCCCCATGGTGAGCCAGAGCACGGCTCCGATGGCCAGATAGAGGCACGCAGTCTTGAGAACCGCGCCCATCGGCACGAAAAGGATGTCGGCGGCAACCAGGTGTTGCATCTCCTCCGCGCCGCGCGGCGCCCGGGACAAAGCAATGACCGCGGCACTCATTCCGCAGGCGTACAGCAGCCCGATGAACGCCTCGTGGTTGCGCGTTCGTTTGGTCGACAGAGCAATCAGGAATGCGCCCGCGAGCGAAAAGGCGAGCGACACCGGGTACATGTACTTGCCGTCGAAAGCCAGGATGGAGATGGCGGCGCCAAAGGCCGCCATCTGCCCAATTCCAAGATCGGTGAAGATGATGCCGCGCTCGATGATGTGCAGTCCGTAGTACGAGTGGATGCCAAGCAGCACGACCGAGAGGAGGAATGCGCTGAGCAGAACGTCGATCATCGCAGCACACTCGCCAGCAAGGTGTCGTACAGGCTGAAGATATCCTTGGCAGTCGCAACCGCTCCCACATCTTGCGGCAACACGGCCCAGGGAACCGACAGCTTCTTCGCCAAACCCTCAGGCGACTTCTTCTCATGGTATGGGTCAGCCACCACCATGTAGACCGTGCCCGCAGCATTCGCCTCGATCAGCTCTTCCAGGTGGCGACTGGTAGGCGGGATGCCGGGTTTCGGCTCCAGCTCGCCGACGATCTTCATTCCGGCTCGCCGAGCGAAGTAGTCGAAGAGTCGGTGGTACTGGATGATCGCCTTTCCGCGAAGCGGTTCGGCCCGCTTGTCCCAAGCCTCGGACTGCGCCTTCCAGCGCGCCAGGAAAGCGTCGAGGTTCTTCTGGTACGCACTGGCATTGCCCCGGTCGGTGCGCGCTAGCGCATCCGCGATGGCCCGCGCCACGGGCGGCACATTGTGCCAGTCGAGGATGAAGTGCGGGTTTCCCTCCGGGTGGATGTCGCCCTCGGAGCGGCTCACCTTGTCGGGCTTCTCGATCAGCTCGACAGCCTGGGACAGATCGACGAAGCCTTCGGCGCCCGGAATGATCTTCGGATTGTTGGCCTGTCGGATGAGCGGCGGCACGAACCCGATCTCGAGCGAGCCGCCATTGATGATGAGAAGGTCTGCCTGGCGCAGCTTGCCGATGAACGAGGGGCGCGGCACCACGAAGTGCGGATCCTCATCACCCTTGGCCAGGGTGGTGACATCGACCTGGTCTTTGGCAATCTCGGCGACGATGGCCCTAATGTAGGGATAGGTGACAACCAGCTTGGTCTTGGCTTGGGCAGGGACGGCGAGTGCGAAACTGATCGCGATCGCGAGCAGAGCGCTTGTTATCATCAACTTCATTGGATTTCTCCTGGTTCTCAGAATGAATGCGCGCCATGGGGGCCGACCGCGATGTTCATCTGGAGCAACACCTCGTGGATATTTTTCTGCACCCCATCCAGAAAGCGTGACCGGTCAAAGGCATACTGCAGCCGGAATCTGGAAAACTCGGTGGGGCTGAATTCGAGCATGGCGGTGTAGCGCTGGAGCATGTTGTGAAGTGGCTGAGATACACCATTGACGGTGTAGGGATTCCAGACAACGCCATCTTTGGTGATCGAGTTCTGCGTGAGCAGGTCGAAGCGTGCTCCCACCCTCCAGCGGCCCGGCTCGTCGAATCGCCAGACGAGTTGGGAATAGAAGCCACCCTGCTTCTTGTCGACCGTCGCGTGGCTGACTCCATCGGACGCCGCCTGCGCGAGGTCCCCGTTTGAGATGCGGCCAAGGTATTCGTTCTGCCAGGCAAGGCTCCGGTACGAGCTGATGAGATACTTGTAGGTCAATTCTCCGTTGTACAAGATGGTGCCAGGAGCGCTGAAGGCCATGTCGGTGTCGGTCGGCGGGTCTTGGATGCGTGTCTGGGTCGAATGGCCGTACATCACCGATGCACCCGCGAGAAAGACGTGGTCCCCGAAATCGAACGAGGTCTTGAGCGAGCCGACATACAGGCCCGGGACGAAAGGAGCCTTGGACGAGAACTTCGCCCCGTTCGGTGCGGTCAGGTCGAAGCCAACGGCATTGAAGGTCGGCGATTCATCGGAGACGCCTTGCAAGACCTCGAAGTTGAACTGCAACAGAAAATCGACCGGCGCCGTCCAGGACACCCGCAATCCTGGGTTTTTGAAGCCCTCAGCGCCGATGAAGGCTTCGTAGACCAGGGGTTGGTCGTAAAAGTCCCAGTAGTGCTGGTGCATTCCGTTGAGTCGTCCAAAGGCTGAAAGAAATTTCCCGATCCGTAGCTGAAAGCCGAAGGGGAGTTGGCGGGTATCGACGAATGCCTCCTCGACATCGACGACTTTGGCCTCACCCGGCGCGACCGTGACAACCGCAAAGAAGTCGAAGTACGGATCGACCGCGGCGTTGAAAGCCAACTCAAGGTAGTTGAAGTTGATCCCACGCAATTTTCCGGTGCGGTCTGATTGGTCAATGAATCCCGGAACCGCAAGCGTCTGAGCGGTTTCGTCGCTGATACTCGTGCCAACCAGCGCCAAATCGGCAATGATTGAGAGATCTGGGTTGAAGCGATTCTGAGTAAATACTCCCGCGGTTGACCGAGTTGCGGGCGGGGAAGTGCGCTCTTCCACGGTTTTCTCCAGCGCCTCGATGCGCCGAAGCAAATCATCATAGGAGGGTGCTGGCCTGGCTTCAGGTGCGACCGCCGCGCCCGGCTCTGCCGGGACGTGGGTCGCGGCCGGCGCTGGAACTGTGCCTTCGGTCGGCTGCGCTAGCAACAAGGCTGCAGTCAAAGCAGGATAGAACATGACTCGTCCTCCGTGGATTCACCAAACCGGGAGCGTGGCGACGAAAACGAAAGGGCAGGGACGCTCTCGCACCCTGGCCTTCGCTGCGCGCATGGCGCCTTGCTTGGCTACGCCGAGGGAGGCGAGTTCTTGGGCGCGAGGAGAAGCACCGCTACGGCTGGTGCCACGGCGACGGCCAACCGCGGCGGCAGCTTGGTGGCTGCCGGCAGCGGGCCGAACATCGAATCCAAAGCCGGTAACAAGGCAAACCGCTCGCGCGGATTCGCCCGGGCCAGGCAATGGTCGTGGGCGTGCTCGGCGGGCGGCGCCCCGCCGCCCAGCGCGGGATCGGCCGCCGATCCCTGGTGGGGCGGACGTATGGTCTGAGCTTGGCTGGGCAATCCCGAATGAATCATCTCACCATGCTCGGGACAGATCGTGTGTCGGACGATCAACAGATGGCCCAAGGTAGCAAGCTGGGCAGCCAACAACAGCGTGCTGATGGCGCGCATGCTGGCGCGCCGCGTGCGTCGGCTGTCCCTGACGCTAGCCATCGCGTCTACTTACGAGACGAGGCGGAGAGTGTCAAGGCGGGACTGTCTATTGCTTAATCTTGAGTGACAGCGAGAACACTACGTCCATCGACCAGTCAACCTGCGGGAGATCGCCGGTTGCGGTTACGGTGAGGTAGAGCCAGGTATGTCCCCAGAGCGGCAGCATGTCGACGGGCGGGTCCAGGGGTAACTGCAATTCAGCCCCGACTTGCACCCCGGGCGACGTCGGGTAGTCAACCATCTGGAGCACGGGCCGGCCCGGGCTCGCTTGCGTGGCATAGCCGGAGTTCGCGGCCATCACCGTCAGGTGGTTGAGGAAGGAGAAGTCCTCGATGCCCGTGTCGGCCTTGAGGACGATCTGCGTGACTTGCAGGCGCTCAATGTTCTGGAGACTCCCGGCATCGGGATTGGTGGCCGCACCAAGCTTGGAAGTACTGAACTTGAATTGCCCCATCACCGATGCGCCGACCCCGGCGCCGGCGGGAACTGCGGAAAACTGCAGATTTGGCTCGGTGACCTCAATGTCGGGCGCGTCGATCTCTATCGACGGGGTGCAACCAAATGCCAAGGCACCGGTCAGCCCCAGCCCCGCAAGCAACTGGCGCATTTGCATGATTCAGATCCCTCCGAAGTACACGATGATCCCCGCCTTGCCTGAGATGGTGTACACCTTGACCTTGGCATCCTCGCCCAACCTTAGCTGTGTTTGATCGGGCGAAACCGCGCCGCCGCTGCACGGCGTGCTCGAGGTCTGGACGCAAACTGGATTGGGCGTGCGCACAGTGCCGTCCACGTAGCTGCCGCCAACGTGGACGAAACCGGTTACCCTGCCCCGACCGAACTCCAAGCCGAGATGCGCATTGAAGTACGAGTAGCCTGCCTGCTGCGCGTAATCCTTCATCCAGGCCGGGACTTGGAAGAACGTGCGCAGGACCACATTGACATCCCCCATCCGGCAGAAACCGCCCTCGAATGTGAGCGAAGGACCGATGTGCCAGAACCAGTACGGAATAAGCGTGACTCCACCCCCGAAGCCCACGTTGGCCGAGTTGCTCCCACCCGCAGCATGCAGGCGGATCCAAGAAGCTGGACGAACCACCAGGCCGAGATTGGCCCCATCAGGCAGACCGAAGTCGGTGCTGACTCCAAAGAAGCGTCGTGGACTAGGCGCGGCCGCGGCAAACGGCACTGTCGCCCCGATGGCCGCATCCTCATTATATGCGCCGAACACCACAGCCGGGGGTGCGTAGGGCGCGAGTGCCTGGGGCGCAACGCCGGAGGTCGGTGCTGGTCGATCTGCAGGCACAGAACCCATCGGGCTATACATAGTCGGTGCCGGTCGATCCGCCGGGGTAGGAGGTATCGGAGTCTGCACAGTAGGTGCTGGTCGATCCGCTGGAACAGGAGGCGTCGGAGGTGGCACAGTCGGTGCCGGTTGGCTCGCCGGGGCAGAAATTGTCGGAGGCGGCACAGTGGGTATCGGTCGATCCGCAGAAGCAGAACCCATTGGGCTGTACATAGTCGGCGTCGGTCGATTCGCAGGGGCAGTGGGCGTCGGAGGGCTCGCAGGCGCCTGCGGTGCCGGGGGTGGCACGGTCGGTGCCGGTCGCTTCGCAGGGGCAGGAGGTGTGGGAGAAGGCGCAGTGGGTGCCAGGCGATCCGCAGGCGCAGAACCCATCGGGCTGTACACAACCGGCGCGGGAACCGGAGAGGGTGGCGGTTGTGGGCTCGCCTCGTCTGCCAGTGCAAGACTCCCGCCTTGCAGCAGCCCCAGGCTCAAGGCGGCACGGACCACATTCCGTCGGAACGGCGTCCGCCTGCGCCTTGTCATGCGGAGAGCATACCGCGGACTTGCCAGGTTCGCATGCTGCAAGCCATTTCAAGCCGGTGACTCAAGAATCCGGCCTTTCAGCCGTATTTCATAGGAGGCAACCTACGCCTTGCCCGGCCCGGCGCGGTTGTGCTTGGGGAGACGCCCATTTTGGATCCACCCGCCAATCCTGGTCAGCCAGGCCGCAAGACCATTGCGGTGCTGCTCGACTACATGGATTTCTTCGCGGGTGGGTACGCCACCCAGATCCAGAACGCACTCTCTGACCGGGCCACGACCCTCGATCTGAACCTGCTCATGGTCTTCGGCCGGGGACTCGACGAACCACTGCGCGGGTGTGCCGCGCACAACGCGATCTTCGAGATGATTGGGCCCGAACGCGCTGACGGCGTCATCGTCGCATCGTCGCTGCTGACCGGCTACTGCGGTCCCGAGGGACTTCTGCGTCTGGTGCGTCGCTACTCCCAGTTGCCCGTCTGCAGTATCGGCACTGAGATCTCCGACATTCCGAGTCTGACGGTGGACGACGGTGCGGGGATGCGGGCTGCGGTTGAGCACCTCGTACAACACCACGGCCGCCGGCGCGTGGTCTTTCTTGCCGGCACTCCTGGCAAAGTCGAGTCCGAGACTCGCTTACTCGCCTATCGAGAGGTGCTGGCGCGGCACCAGATCGCCCTCGACCCGGCTCTGCTCGTGCCCGGGACCTTCATGCCCAGCGACGGATTCGAAGGCGTCGAGGCTCTGCTCAGACAGGGGATCGAGTTCGACGCTATCGCGGCAGCCAACGACTTCATGGCCTTGGGCGCAATCGCAGCCCTGCGCAAACACGGACGCAACGTACCCCGCGACGTCCTGGTTACCGGCTTTGACGACCTGCCGCTGTCCCGCATGGGCAACCCGGCCTTGACCAGCGTGACCCAGCCGTTCGCACTCATGGCCGAAAAGGCGATACAGATCGTGCTCGATCAAATGGCGGGCCGATCGGTTGCCAAGCGAACCAAGCTGGTGACCGAGTTCGTCGTGCGCCGGTCGTGTGGCTGCCGGCAAGGCGCGCTTCGCAGCAAGGCGTCGACTTCCGCTGGCGCATCGGCGTGCCCACGCGAGCACGTGCAGACCCATGGCGCCGATATTGCGAGAAGCTTGGCCCCCATCCTGGACGCCGCCGGCATGGATCGCGAGCGCGCCGCGCAGGCGCTTGTCGCAGCCCTAACGGCCGAGCTGGGCGGGCAGTCTCCGTCCTTTGTTCGCGCCCTGGAAAGGCTGCTCGATCAGGCGGGCGAGAGCTATCCACAGTTCCGGGCGCTGCAGGACGCGGTGGAATGGCTGCGCGAGGAGTTGCGTGACTTCGCCGATCTGGAGCTCGAACGGCTGTGGGCAGATTCATTTGCCCTAATCGCAACCGCCGATGCCGCGATTCAGGTCCAGCACCGGGTGACCATCGACCAGAACTACCGCAAACTCCTGGTCACCGGCGAGCAAGTCGGCATCGCGTGGGACTGGGAATCGCTTGAGCGGTCACTGCTCAAAGCCTTGCCGAATGCGGGCGTGGAGACCGCATTCCTGTCGCGATTTACCGATGGCAGCGCGAAAGAACTGCAGCCCTTCCTCTGCATGCTGGATGGTCAGCCGCAATCCCCCCTGCCGTTTGCATTTCCTGCACAAGAACTGTTTCCGCCAGAAAGCTGTCTGGAATCGCGCAGACGCACCCTGCTGGTATTCCCGCTGGTCTTCGAGACCCAGCGTCTGGGGATTGCGGTGTTCGAGCGTTTGCCAGAAACCCAAGGCTATCAGGTTCTGCGCGACCAGCTCAATGTGGCGCTGCGGAGCATCCAGATTCACCAGGAATTGCTGGAACGAACGCGTTTGCACGAGCGGGATGAGTTGGAACGTCTGGCCACCAGCAAGCGGCTGGAGTCGCTCAGTGTTCTGGCGGGCGGCGTGGCCCACGACATCAACAACTCGCTCGGGCCAATCGTTGCCCTTCCTGACCTTCTCTTGCATGAGCTCGCGGTCTTGGATCCCGAAGGACGCGCAGGCGAGATGCGCGCCGATCTTGAAAGCATGAAGGCCGCCAGCCTGCGTGCTTCGCAAACCATCAAGGACTTGCAGACCCTGGCCGGGCAAGGCCGGGCCGCCAAAGAACGCTTGGACTTGAACGCGGTTGTCTCAAAATGTATCGCCGAGCACTCCGCCTTTGTCGCATCGGCTACCGGTCGGAGTGTGGAGATGGTGGCGCAGCTGCCATCCAAGCCGCTGCCGATACTTGCATCTGAGGCTCATCTCGTCCGCGCGATCTCCAATCTGATGCGCAATGGGGTCGAGGCAATCGAGGAAGATGGACAATTGACCATCCGCGCTGGCGAGCGGCGACTGATCGAAGCCGTCGACGGATTCGAACGCATAGAGCCGGGTCGCTATGCCGTCCTTTCCATCAGCGATACTGGCAAGGGAATTCGGCAGGAAGACGTGGGGCGGATCTTCGAGCCCTTCTTCAGCACCAAGCCCTTGGGTCAATCGGGCAGTGTGGGTCTTGGCCTCGCCATCGTGCACGGGGTGATGAAGGAGCACAACGGCTTTGTCGACGTCACCAGTGTGCGCGGCCAGGGCACGACCTTCACCCTGTACTTCCCACGCCTTTCCTCGGGGGAATGGACAGAGGCTCCCACCACTCCGACGCCGCTGCCGTTCGGTCGATCTAGGATATTGCTGGTTGACGATTCCCCGACTCTCCTGCGTACCGCGCGGCGGATTCTCGATCACCTGGGATACCGGGTCGAGACCCTGGAGAGCGGGGAGGAGGCCTACCAGCGGTTCGCCCGGGCGGCGTTTACCGGCAAGAGTCCGTGCGACCTCGTTATTCTCGACATGAGCCTGCTCGAAGAACGGGATGGGCTTGAGATATTCGAGCTGATTCGGCAGCTATTCCCCAGTCAGCGCGCTCTTTTGGTGAGCGGGCATGCGCCCAACGACCGGGTGCAGGCTGCCATGGAGCGTGGGCTGGGTTGGCTGGCGAAGCCGTACACCATGGAGTCATTGGCGGAGACGGTCGCCAAGGCGCTGGAAGCCAGTCCCAAGTAGTTGCGGCTGCGGCCGCCACGGGCTTGCCGAATCGAGGAAGGGCTTTTCTTTCTCGGTGGTACGTGCTTGGATTGACCACACCACAAGTGGTGTTCGCCAAGGAAGATCCCAGCCCCAAACCGATGGCAGAGCGAGAAGCTCTGGACAGCGAGTCGCCCCTCGCAGTGCGGTTGTGCCGCCTGGTTATCATCTGCGCGGCCTTCGCCGCCTATCACAATAGTTTTTCCGGTCCATTTGTGTTCGACGACATTCCAGGAATCGTCGAAAACCCATCCATCAGGCACCTGTGGCCC
>PMJE01000187.1 GCA_003157315.1 Myxococcales bacterium
GCCGTCTTCGATGACGATCTGGGGTGCGCGGATTTTTCCCGCAACACGCGCAGTAGCGTGCAAGACGGCCGAACGCGCCGCCACCATGTCACCGCGCGCCTCGCCCTTGACCGTGACCTGGCTGACATCCATATCGGCCTCGACACTGCCCGATTCTTCGATGGTCAGGTTGCTCTCCAAGCCGATACGGCCCTCCACGCGGCCCTCGACGACCAGATCCTGCTTGCCTGAGATCTGACCGCGGACCGCGCTCTTGCTGGCAATGAGACAGGGTTCGTCGCTGGCCATCATGTCCTCCTGGGTGGAAGCGCCAGGCAAACGTATCCTTGGTGATCTCGCGTGTCAACGTTCACCTCGGTGCTATCGCGGTGACGTACTGGACCACGGGACTTCTGGCCGACAACACAGCGGTGAGAGGAGCGGCACGGAGGCCGACGAAACCGCGTACCGCGACCCATTGCGAAAAGCGAACTCGCATTTCCGATCACATTTCCGGGCTCGCACTATCACGCCTGGGGTGTAAACTAGGCTGTCTTAGGGCTGACGGCGGCAGAGCAGCGTGGGCCGGCTGTGGCTCGGGAGGAATCGGATGGAGCTGGTATCGAGTGGCTTGGACACGCACTTCGCCCCAGCGAAGCGCACTGATCGGGAAACCCTCGCTCGTCTGGCCGCACAAGCCTTGGCCGATCCAGTGGTCAAGACCGTGCTTGAGGCCGTGGGCGGCTTCCTCGTGGTGTTGGATGAGCACCGACAGATCCTGGTGGCCAACCGCGAGTTTATTTCCGAGCTCGGGCTTCGATCCGGTGACCGGCTGACTGGCCAGCGTCCGGGCGAGGCCTTGGGCTGCATCCATGCCCATACCGGCCCCGGTGGTTGCGGCACATCGTTGCACTGCCGTCACTGCGGCGCAGTGCTGGCCATCCTCGCGGCACAAACGACCAGTGAATCGGCCACCGGGGAGTGCACGCTCGCCCACCGTGACGGCGAGCGCGTGGTCTGCGCGCAGTACCGTGTGAAGATCACGCCCCTGCCCCTTTCCGGTCGGACGGTGCTGGCCTGCGTCCTCCATGACATCACTGCCACGCGCCGGCGCGAGCTGTTGGAAAGAGTATTCATGCACGACATGCGCAACCTGCTGGCGGGCCTGCAGGCCTGGAGCGACCAGTTGCGTGAAGAGACGCCCTCAGAGACTGCGCAGAACATAGTGCGGCTGGTGGAGCAACTACTAGGCGAAGTCGATTCGCAGAGTGTCCTTCTGCGTGCCGAGATCGGCGACCTGCGGGCGCACATGCGACCGGTGCACGCCAACCACGTCATGGAAACCGTAGAGACCATGTTCTGCAACCACCCGTGCAGCGAAGGCAAGGAGCTACTCGCGCAACACGTGCCAGAGGAGAGAACTCTAGCCACCGACGAAAGCCTGCTGGTGCGCGTGCTGGGAAACATGGTGAAGAACGCCTTCGAGGCTTCGCCACCTGCGAGCCAGGTGCGCCTGTGGTTTGAAGACACGGTGGGTGGCTCGGCCTTTTACGTACACAACCCCGGCATCATCCCGCCCTCGGTCGCCGCCCACATATTCCAGCCACGCTTCAGCAGCAAGGGTCGCAACCGAGGCTTCGGCACCTATGCTATGCGCCTGTTGGGCGAGCACTGTCTGGGCGGCCGGGTGAGTTTCGTGACCGACGCAGTTGCGGGCACCGAGTTCAGCATCGAATTGCCATGAGTTGGAGACGCCGGAGGATGCCGCAGCCGGAACCGGCTACCGGATCCGGCTTCGCCTCAGGCCAGCCCCATGTGCCTCAGCATTCCCATCACCTCTTTCAGATCGTGCCACGCCTCGCGCTTGCGGCTCTCGTCGCGCAGAAGATACGCGGGGTGATAGGTCGGCATCACCGGGATCCCCTGGTAGTGCTTGAGATTTCCGCGCAGACGCGTGATGGGCGTGTTCTCGCCGGTCAGCACGTGGGCGGCGAACTTGCCCAGAGCCACGATCACACGTGGCTGGACCACGGCGATCTGCTTCTTGAGAAACGGCTCGCAAGCCGCCACCTCGTCGGGCTCAGGGTCGCGGTTGCCGGGCGGACGGCACTTGATGACGTTGCAGATGTACACCTCGTCGCGCGCAAGTTGCATCGCCTGAATCATCTTGGTGAGAAGTTGCCCGGCGGCACCCACAAAGGGCTCGCCCTGCGCATCCTCGTCGGCGCCCGGTCCCTCGCCCACGAACATCAGGTGCGCCTCGGGGCAGCCGGAGCCGAACACGATGTGCTGGCGGCCCTTGGCCAGCTTGCAGCGTTGACAGTCACCCAACTCGGCACGCACCAGGGTCAGTCCATGCCCTGCGTGGGGTAGCGGTGGCTCAATGTCCGCGGAAAAGGCTGTCTCCAGGTCGGCAGGGTCGGTGAGCGGCTGGGCGACCGCGGCCGGCGGCGCAGAAGCGTCTATGCGTGCATCTCCCGCGAGGTTTACCCGCGGGCAAGGAGCCTGCGACACTCCCAGCAAGCCGGCGCGCGCCCGCGCCTCCAAGTGCGTCCGCATGCCGGCCGCAATGGCGCGAAGTTCGCTCCGCGGATCCTCCAAACTCAGCCCTTTGCCAGCGGCGCATCCACCGCCATGGCGTAGTAGAAGGTCGCCGCGGTTTCTGCCGAAAAACCCGGTTGGCGGCCCAGCGCCCCCTGCTCTGCCCGTCGATCCAGCTCAACCAGGATCGCGCCGTGAATCTCCAAGAACACGGGGTCGGTGGACACCGCGAAAGCTCGGCCTGCCACGACTGCGGCGCACGCGTTCCAGGCGTTCTCGTCCATGGGCCGTGGCACGAACGTGCGCGCGACCGCGGACGCAACCCGTTCGCGCAACCAGGCGCCAATGAAGGGAGTGGGGCCTTCAGCGCCCAACACCGCTAGCACCCGCATGGCGGTCGTGCACGAGAAGTCGAACAGGCCGTCTTGTGCCGCCGGCTCCGAGGTGAAGGGCGGCGGGCTCTTCATGCCGTAGGCCGTCTCGACGAAGCGGCGAACCATTGAGCTAAGGCCTCGGTCGCCCACCGCCCGGGCATACTCGCCCAGGCTCCAAGCCAAAAAGCCGGGATCGCGGAACTCGCGCCCAGCGGGGCTCTCCAGATCATTGACATATGCCCCGAGCAGGCGGGCTGCCGAGGCTGCGCGATCGCGCCGCCGATCGTCCTCGCCGTCAGAGTGCAGGATTTGCGGGTCGGCAAGCGCGGCCCGCAGCACCATGGCGCAGTCGTAGGCAGCCTCATCGCTGGCGGCGGGACCAAGCGCCACAGGGACGAAATGATCCCAGTTGTTGTTCACGAAATCCCAGGCCGCCGCGATGTTGAGCGAGAAATGATCGTTTGCCGAAAGCGCCTGCGCGCGCGACCACACCCAGATAGCCGACAAGCTGCCATGAAAGTCCGCGTCTTCGGACCCCGGCCAGGGCGGCACATTTCCCCGCGCCGGCCCGCCCATGGTCTGCCGACCAGCTAGGACCTTGCCGGCGTCGACCAACCGTTCACTGGCCTGGCCCGCGTAGGCGCGCAGCTTCTCTTCGCGTGAGGCACTAGACATGGTTGCCCTTCCCGCCGCGGCGGGCGCGGCGCTTGCCCGTGGAAATTGGGGGAATGCCGGCAGACGCCGGTTCGGATTTGTTCGAGGTCGGCGGCCCGGCAGGTGCCAGATAGTAGGTTGCGATGGTGTCCCAAATTCTCATGGCGATGGCTTCCTTGCGATCGGCTGGCAGGTCGACGACCCGGCCGTCGGCAAAGACCATAGTAACCGCGTTG
>PMJE01000527.1:0-2214 GCA_003157315.1 Myxococcales bacterium
GGGCAGGGGAGAATCACCACGTCGGCTTCGATGGCGCCGAGGCCCACCAACATGCCACTTGCCACGGCCACCGCGGGGTTGTCGGGATCTAGCTCGGCCCGCTCGTCGCTGGATAGGGGCTGGTCCCAGCGTCCATCTGGCACGACCAGGGCCGCACGGGCGGACGGGGCGCAAGCCAGAGCTAGCGCCGAGGTTTCTCCCCACCCCACCACCACGTCAGGCCAGCAGATCTGATCGCGAACCAGCGATGTGCTGGCGCTTGCCAGCAGGGCCGCGCGGCGACCGCGATTGTCAGATTGGGTGCCGAGCGCATAGAGGGCACACTGACTGACTGCCGAGCGGCCCTCGAAAAGCGAGACTTCTTGGTCCGTACCCCCCACCCGGGTCGTGATGGTTCGCAGGCGGCGAGCCATTCCGGGTAGCCGGGATGCCTGCTCCGGGGTAGCCAACGACAGAATCGACACGCGGTGCTTGGCAACCGACAGCGCCAGGGCCAAGGCCGCCGCACAGCCGGGCAACTCGCCATCGACCACAGGCGCAACCTGGTCAGCGACAAGCAGAAACTCGGCCATCTACCCCGAAGGTACCTCGTTGTCAGAGCGACCGCGCATGCGGCCCAGCAAGGACCCAAAACAGGTGCGCGAAGACCTCACTCGCTCGCGCCGCGCTCGTCTTCTTCCCCAGGAAATTCGTTCACCGAGGGGTACTTCATGATCTCTTTGCGAGAGATCTTCCACGCTTTCTGCACTATCCAGGAGAGAGAACGGTCCTGCCGCGTTGCTTCTTCTTGAATCTCCTTGAGCATCTCTTCTGGGAAGTAGAGACTTTGTTTCCTCTTATCCGAACCGGCCATGAAGCACCCCGTTGTAGGTAATCTCGCCTGGGAGATTTCTTGCATTTACGCAGTTCCCGGGCACGCTGTCAAGGACACGGATTCATTGGTATCTTTTCTGCGACATGATTCGATCCGGCGGTAGACTAAGCACGTGTCTCCGTACAACCTGAGTCAAGGGGCTTCATGGAAGGGACCGGTCTAAAGAAGAGGGATCTCAAGCGGTTTCGCGAGATCTTGTTGAGCCGCAAGAAGGAAATTCTCCGCAACGCGCAGCGGACGCTGAGCGAGGACATGACGCTTGAGTCCGACGATCTGCCGGACGAAATGGATCTTGCGTCGTCTGAGTACCTGCAATCGTTCACCTTCAGGCTGCGTGGGCGCGAGAAGACGTTCTTGCAGAAGATCGACCATGCGCTCGAGCGCATCGAGGACAACACCTTCGGCTTGTGCGAGCAGTGCGGCGAACCTATCTCGCTCAAGCGGCTTGAGGCCCGGCTGGAGACGACTCTTTGCATCCGCTGCAAGGAAGATCAGGAGAGGATGGAGAAGGCCTACGGGTAGGCATTGGCAAGTTGCCCCGGGAAGTAGATGGCCAGGGTGGCCAGCGTGCTCGCAGGCGGCAGTTGTCCGTGCAAGGCCACGTACAGGTCAGGAAGGAAGGGGCGAGACGCTTTGCCACGCCTGCAAGCGGTTGAGCTTGCCCTCGCGGCTCTGACCGCGCTCCCGGGCTGCGTGGGGATCTTCGCTAGAGCCGATGGGGGCAGCTTGTCCTGGGGTACCCACGCTCATGGGGCGCTCTTGGGCGCGGTCGCCCTGCCGATCGAAGGAGATGGCTACCAGGTCCATCCCGACTGGCGTGCGCGCGGCCGCAGCTTCGCCATTGAGGAACTCGTGGTCGGGTTGAGGCGCGCCTTCGCGCAGGTCGAGCAAGCCGCCCCGGGAGGCGTGGCCTATGTCGGAGATATGTCGCTGCGCCGTGGGGGAGACTCGAGCATGCACCGTTCGCACGAGAGCGGACGGGATGTGGACATTTTCTTCTATGCTGTGAATGGGGACGGGAATCCGCTTGCCAACCTTCCTGCCATGCTTCGCTTCGCGAATGATGGCAGCGCGGTGGCGTGGTCCTCGGGCAAGACTGGGCGGCGGATTCGCCAGCCGCTGCCGGGCGGCCACCTCGATTTGCGGCGGACGTGGGCTTTGGTGGCGGAACTCCTCTCCGAAGCGGGCGTGGAGGTGCAGTGGATCTTCATCCACCAGCCGCTCGCCGAGTTGCTTCTGCAAGAGGCAGTGCAAGAAAGGGCCGATCCAGCCCTGGTGGCGCGGGCACGCGAGGTCTTGCACCAACCCACCGACGCTCCGCCGCACGATGATCACATGCA
>PMJE01000527.1:2339-3583 GCA_003157315.1 Myxococcales bacterium
GGCGAAGCCGCGGGGGCAGGTGGCGGGGTGGGCAGGTCCGAGTGCCCGAAGGGCCTTGTCGGCCGGTTGCTAAGGGACATCCCGATCTGTTTTCGGACAAGTGCAATGACGGATCTCCATCGACCATGACGAGCTCTTCACTGGCACGAGCATCATTGCGAAGGCCCATGACATTAGCCGCATAAAATGTTGACCGGCCGGGCGGAGCCCACATGCGTCCGGCTACCTGTCCCTCGGCCCACCGGCGACGTCGGCTCCGGCCCCGCCGCTGGCCATCCCGCAGCTGAACCGCGTCTTCGAGGGGCGAACCAGCAGTGCCAGCAGGAGCGTTCGCTGGTCTGAGCGTCGGGCGGTTCGTCCGCTGGTCGCGGACTGACGGCCGGCAGATGCGGGAGGTACCTGAACAAAAGCTTAGTGCTTTTACATATTGAAGAGAATCTATTGAATAGAATACAGTAACAATCGGCTAATGAGACGAAACGAAGACACCGCTCGCGTGCAGGCTCAGATGGGAGCGATGCGCGCCTCGGGGCTGCTCGACGAGGACGAGCTGGTTGCCATTGAGGGACGGTTTCCCCAGGGCATGAGCTCGCGCGAGATTGTCGACTTGTTCGCCTCGCGGGGCGTGCGCTTCTCCGAGGCGACCTTGCGCAAGTACGTGCAGCTTGGGCTGTTGCCGCGATCCGTGCGGGTGGGGCGCAAGGGCAAGCATTGCGGGTCACGCGGCCTGTATCCGGCCGGCGTGGTCAGGCGGGTGAACCAGGTGAAAGCCATGATGGAGCGCAATCTCACCATCGAGGACATCCAGCGCTCCTTCGCCCGGTTCAAGGAAGAGATCGAAGGAGTCAGCAAAGGCCTACGTGAACTCATTGCCGGTTTCGAGCGCGAAGCCAAGGGGCCAGCACTGAGCCCAGTGCGGCGCCAGGAGATCGAACGAGAGATCGAAGCGGCGAAGCAAGCCGCCGGCGAACTGGTCCGGCGGATCTCTGGTTTGGAAGCGAGTTTTTCCTCGCAGGCCGCGGCGGCGGCGGCGGGGACTGCCGCGGGGGGCGGCAGCGATTTGTACTAGCGCGATCCCCGATCGACACGCACGAGGGAGGAACACCATGGCCGACGAGAGAGCCGAATTTGAGGAGCAAGAGGACGAGATGTTCGACGATCAACCGCAGCCTGAGGTCGCGAAGATCCGGCGCAAGGTGGTGCCGTCACGCGACGGCCGTTTCCGATCGAAGACCATCGCACCC
>PMJE01000257.1 GCA_003157315.1 Myxococcales bacterium
CTGCCAGTATCCGTAGGCCCACTTTCCGTACATGGGCGCGGCACCAGTGAGAGTGCGGTAACCCGCAATGGCGCCATCGATGTTGTCGCCCTCTATCACGTAGTAGTCGAGGTTGTCACCAATGTCGGAGGTGATGGTCAACCCATCGGGCCCGTCCTTGAAGATGGTCTTGGAAGTGTTGTCCCACAGAAGCCCGTAGCCCTGGGTAGAAACCAGGAAGGGCGTACAGGCTTGCGTGTTGGCCTGCACCAAGGTCACCGAGCGGCCCCGGTAGTTCATGTATCCATCTTGATGTTGTCCAAGCCCGTAGATGCCTTCTGCGTGGGTGAGCCTAAAGCGTTGTAGAAGGCTGAAGCCCTTGTCGCCGCTGAACTCCACCGGAGCGAGGGCAGCCTTTCCACTCTCCGCGAGCAGGATGTCGCCGGAAGCGCGCAGGAAGGTCACGCTGCCATCCTGCTTGGAGATCCGGACCGTCATGATCTTCGAACTGAGCGAAAGCTCTGAAGGCGTTTCCTGGGATTCCAGATCGAGCCTCGGCAGCTTGTTCTGGATCACCACCAGGCTCTTCTTCGCCGGAGAGCCCTGGGGCAGCCATTTGAGCACCCGCACGGTGTTGTCGCCGTAGAACTGAACCTGGACGTTCAGGCCCGGCAAGTTCACCACCGCACCGTTCCGGGCGGGCTCGGCCTGTCCCCAGGCCATGGGTTGCAGCAAGCACGAAAACAGAATGGTCATCGTCGCACGCAGGATCATGGGTTCACCTCAAGAGCCTCGCTATCATAGGACAGCCTCGAACAAAATAGGTTGCCCATCCTCGGCCCGCCCGAACATGATTGCCACATGCAGAAGCACGGCTTGCTCTTCATGGTGAAGGAAGCGGCGCGATCTTTGTCCGCGCCGCGGCCATTGATGGCGATTGGGCGCCAATAATAGGACAGGACGCGATGGACGAGGTTTGGCTCTACGGCTCCTAGCGCTTTTCGCCTGCGCCGGATGCCCTGAACGCATTGAGGTTTGGGAACAGGAAATTGGGGACCTTCGCCCAGTCGCCAATCATGATGTTGGTACCCGTCCCGGCGAGCGCCTTGAGCGCCTCGAAGCCCTTCTCCATGACCGCCAGGGGCGTCAGCGCCTGATTGTGGGCTTTCTCTCTTTCGCTCAGCGCTTGCGCCGAAAACTTGGCGGCCTGCGCTTCGCCGCGCGCCTGAATCACGCGCTTGGCTGCCTCGGATTCTTCCTTGACCTGATCGGTTTCCGCTTGCGCCTTGCTCAGCTCCAGCTCGCGTTGCTTTTCGCGCAGGGACGCATCGGCCCTCATCTTCTCCTGCTCGGCCTGGTACTGCAGCTCGAGACGCTTTCGCATCCCCTCGTTCTCCAGCACGGTCTTTTGCCGGGCCGAGTCCTGCTCGGCCGCCAACTTATCCTGAACCGCTTTCAGGATGGCCGGTTCGTACTGAATCGACTCCAGCGTCACCGAGGCGATCTCGACGTGCTTGCCCGCGGTGCGCCGCCGCAGATCGGCCTCGACCTCGTCCTCGATCTGCTCGTTCTTGCGGTGCAGTTCCATGTACGGGTGGCGTGCCGCCACACCGCGCGCGACGCTGCGAAACTCGGGCCCCACGACCTCGTCATAGTAGGTGGGACCGATCTCGGTCTCCAGTTCGTAGAGCTCGGAGGCGACCGGGCGGTAGATGAGTGCGATGCGCAGGACCATCTTCAGCCCTTCCTGAGAAAGGGTCTCGATTTGCTCGGCATGCGTCGCATAGGTGATATCGAAATCCTCGATCCTGCCGAAAACGCCGACCCAGTGCCGGCCCGGTGTAAGGACATCGCGATGCAGACCTTTGGACGGTTCGAAGTAGAGGCCGCGGTGACCGGGCTCGATGGTGGCGCAACCGAGCGCCGAGCCGACTAGGGCGATGATGATGAAAGAACGCATCTTGTGTTTCTCCTTGTTAGGGATGTGCCGTTTCCAGCCAGCCGGCCAGATCGCGGGCCAGGTTCTCGATGCAGCGATACACGGCGCTNNCCACAAGTCCGTCGCGCGAGCGCAAGGTCGTGCGGATCTCGATCTCCGCCCGAAGAAGCCCTCCGCGCAGCTCAGCCTGCGCGTCGACGAGATCAATCCGCATCTGCCAGCCGGCACGCCTGTCCTTCGCGTGGCGGGCCGCCCAGGGGCGAGCCGCAGCGGCCATCATCTCGGTCATCGTTGTCGTCAGGTTGGAGAAGGCGTACGAGGCACCGTCGACGGGCAGCGGGTCCCGGCCGCCGGAGACGCTGCCGGTCACGTCCATCAATGGATCGGGGGAACGCGCCCCCGCCGGCAGGACCACGCCAGCATCAAGCGCGATTGTGATGTGTCCGCATCCCGCAGCAAACGGTGCAGCACACACCAAAAAGGTTAGCAACACGGATTCGATCTGGTCCATGCGAGAATCTCCATGGCCCTAGCAAGGCTGAGTCATTGCGGAAGGATCAGCGTGCAGGCTAGCACGCATCCTGTCGCCTACCAGCGCTGAGCAAACTTGATGCCAAGGCGGCTTGAGCTGGGCGGACCCCTCGTCAGGCCATCAGGTATTCGCTGCCTACGGAGTCTTCGGGGACTCTGGCACCGCCATGGCAAACAGAATGGTGTGTCCGTAATTGACCCGCTTGTGCACAATTGCCACATGCAGAAGCATCGCATGGTTCTTGCGGCGCGATTCTTGCCGGCGCCGCAGTGATTGATAGCGATTCTCACATCGCCCTATCTTTCCGCCGCAATCTGGTCGACGTAAATTTTGAAATCCCGGGGCGTGGCACTCCATGTGGACAGCTGGAACTCCCAAACCTTCTCCCAATCGAACTGCGCGCCTTCATTGCGGCTGAGGTCGGCTATCGGGATTGTTATCTTGTGCCACTTGCCGTCGTCGAAACCCGCGTCGTACTTCTGAACCATCGCACGAGCAGTGGTCTTCTTCCCGTTGCTGCATGCCAGAAGGACTACGACGCTCCTTGGGTCCGGGGCGGCGTCGCGAGACTTCGGTTCGACGCGAATCTGGAAGGTCAGGCTCCGGTAGGGCCTGAAATCCGTCCCAGCCGTCGGGGGCCACCAACCGACCCAGTTCCAGCCCGCCGCGGCCCAGCCAGGCCCCGCCGCGTGGAACTCGAGGCCCTTGGCTGCTTCGACATCGATTCCGGCGACCCCGACGCCCAATTTGGCGACGAGAGTTGTCTGGCATTTCGGCTTCGAGTCGCAACTTGCCCAGCTCTTGCCACCATCCCAAAAGTCAAGCCGCCCATAGCGGCCGGTACCGACATTGCGAGCGCGAATTCGGGCGCCGTCCCAGATGACAAGGCGTTGCTCGTCGGCAGCCGGCTGCGCGGCCGGAGTCGTCGCAACCGCCTTGCTCGGGTCTGGGCGAAGACATCCGGCCAGGGTGAGCGACGTCCAGACAGCAAACGACGCGAGTCGGATACCGCTACCCAATGGTTTCATGGTTCTGATCCTTGCGGGAGAAGTATGGTCGGCGGCCGCGGTGAGAGCCACCTGCGCTTTCTGGGCTGGACGAGCGAGATCGGCAGCTTTTGGATCTTCGTGCAAGCCGTGGTACCAGGGACTCCGAATTTGCTCCGATCAAGTCCCAGAGGACTCCAATGCAACGCGCTTTCCGGTTGGCTCTCCTCTCATTCTTCTCAGCCCGCTTCGTGGCCGTATCGTCGGCCATGACACCATACTCGCACAACACGCCGCGGTCCCACCTCTTGCAGAGCAAGCGTACAGACCGTACACTTCATCCTTGAGGATCGCCATGCCCAGCAAGACCTGCGGCGCCGAGAGAGCGCGCGCCCATTTGCCCGATCTGCTCGACGACGCCCACCAGGGCGCGTCCACCATCATCACCAAGCGTGGCCGTCCCTATGCGGCTCTGGTTCCTCTCGCCGAGAGCGCTCCGCCCCGAAAGGGCCCCTCGCTTCTCAAGCTGAAGGGCTCCGGCGCCGGCTTGTGGGGTCGCAGTCCGGCTCGGACCGTGGCACGGCTGCGAGATGAATGGCGATGAATCTGACCCTGCGAATCCCGGACAACGCGACGGTACTGTTTGACACCAACCCGATCATCTACGTGCTCGAAGGACATCCTCTCGCGACTCGGTTCGAGCCGATCTTCGCCGATGTCGAAACCGGCCGGATTCAGGCGCTGGTTACGCCCATCACACTGGCCTAGGTCGTGTCTGGACCCCTGCGCGCCGGCAAGGAAGCCCTGGCGCAACGCTATCGGAGCACCCTGACCAATGCGCCAGGGTGGACTCTTCGTCCTCTGGATGCCGACATCGCCGTGCTGGCCGCCCGCCTCCGCCTACGTCACGGTCTGAGACTGCCGGACGCAATTCAACTTGCAACCGCGGTTCACGAGGGTTGCCACGCTATCGTCAGCCACGACCGCGATTTCGGCAAGATCCGTGAGATACTCATACTGGGCTGATCACTCCGACCACAGATGCGGCGAAGACTTCCGATCAGAGCCAGGGAAACCTCGGGGGGCAACTATCGGTGGAAACTGTCCTCGTGGCTAGATTGTCCTCGCGGTCCATAAGCGAAACCCAGGGTGGCCACAAGGGCGACTCCGAGCCACGCCGTCGAGAACAGGCGCAATTTGCGTGTCTCGCGTTTTTGAAACTCAACCGCGGTGATAGTCCGTCCCTTTACCTTGGGTCACGTCCGTATAATGCCCGCTATGGTGTGTCCTGACGTGAGACACGCACGGTTTGACAGGGGATCCTGTCAGCCCAACTTCGAAGTAGAAGAAGGGAATCAGGTATCTACCAATGACGAGATTCCAATGGATCATGGGCCTGGCCGTGGCGCTCGCGAGCGGGCCCGCGGCGGCCGAGTTGACAGTACGGCCGAACGAACTCGCCCCGGCGAGCCTCGATGTGCTCGTGGGAAAACAGGCCCTGGTGGAACGCATGCGGATCGAGATCAAGCCGCGCGGCGCCGACTTTCCTGCCACTTGCGCGTGGCAAGCAGCCGCCGTGAAACACGGCCAGACACCTGCCCCCGAACAGATCATTCCATGCCGTGCGGGCAAAGTGAACGCCACCGTGCACCTGCGCGAGGCCGAGCCTGGTCTCGTGGTGGTCACGCTCGATCTCGACAAGGAAACCGCGATTGCCGGGGAAGATGGCGTGCGGCTCACGGCGCTCCTGGCAGACGTCGAGCAGGGCGTGGCCATTGCCCGCTCCGAGCCGTGGTGGACAAGCCCCGTCTTCTGGCAACAACAGAGATTCATCCCGGACGAAGCGCAGCTCGTGCTCGCGCGCCGCAAGACCGATCACGCCGTGCTGTTGCCGCTGGCTGCGGGAGGCGCCATGGGCTGGGCTCGTGGCGCGGACGTCCCCTTCAGTGGCGGCGGTGTGACCGTGGTGCTCACCGCGCGCGCTCCCTGGTCCCTGCGCCACGGACCCTTAGCCGTCTTCGGCGCCGGTGATTCTCCCTATGCTCTGGTGGCCGGCGCGGTTCGACAGGGCCTCGTGGCTATGGGCAATCCGGGCCGTTTGCGCATTGAAAAGCCATTTCCGGAACCCTTCAATCGCGTGGGCTACTGCAGTTGGAACAGCTTCTACGAGAACCAGACCACGCCCAATCTCATGGCCGCGGCCCACGGCTTCGCGGACGCCAAGTTCCCCCTGGGATTCATGATCATCGATGCCGGGTGGCAGACCGCGAGTCAGGGCAACCTGATATTTAGCGCTTTGCGCAGCTTCGAGGCTGATGCCACCAAGATGCCGGGCGGCCTCAAAGCACTGGTTGCGGATCTGCGCCGCATCACGGGCGCCCAGTGGATCGGCGTGTGGCATTCGCTGCAGGGCACGCCGGGTGGAGTGGATGCAGAGTCGCCGCTGGCCAAGGCAGAGGCCGCGCACCTGTGGCGCGGCAACCACCCGGGCTTGATCCCCGATCCGACCAGCAGCCGAGGCGCCGAGTTCTTTCGCGACTACTACCAATACCTGCGCGCCAACGACATCGACATGGTGAAGGTCGACTTTCAGAATTGGACCGAAAGCTACGTCGAGGGGCGCCTGCCGCTTTTCGGGGCAATCCAGCAGAGCGTGACCAACTTCGAGACCGCGGCCAAGGAAGCCTTTGGTGACCGGGTCATCAATTGCATGTCCATGGGCCAGAACGCCATCTTCAGCTTGCGCAACACCAACGTGGTCCGCAACAGCCTCGACTACCTTCTACCCCCGGGCCCGGTGGGCCACCGGCGCCACATACTCAACAACATCTTCAATGCCGTGTTGATCGCGCAGGTGGCGTACCCCGATTTCGACATGTGGGAAAGC
>PMJE01000519.1 GCA_003157315.1 Myxococcales bacterium
ATCAGACCTCACCAAGCTTGAGCTTCCTGTCGTGAGGCCCGTTACCGGGGCCAGCGCCACAGATTAGCCAACTAGCGTGCACCCTGCGCGAGGTTCTGCGACCAGACCTTACCAAGGTTGGACCAGACCGGTGCCAGCCGAATGCCGAACGGCTGAGTTCCGCCGCTTTGTGTTCTTCCTTTCCACCGATAGGTCTGCCAGCGCAGACGCGGTAGCCGACTCGGCCGCCGTCCGCGAAGTCGGGAGTCCACCGGGACGTCCACCTGGACGTCCACCTGGACAACTCCCGTGAAGCATGAGGCGCCGGCGGGTGCTCCGGCTGTGGCCGATGGGTCGCCCCATGATGTCGCTCCGTCCGCACATTTCTGCGAAATCCCTGCGAATCTACTCGACTCCCGCCACAGACCGGCCCGCTCGCCCACCCGCTCAGATCCCTGCGCCGAATAGGCACAGGACCTGCACTAGGGGCCGGCCGGAATGCTAAGCCCGATGAAACGTATTGCGGTCCTGGGGATGCTCCTGGGGAGCTCTGCGGCGGCCCAAGCGGCCCGCGCTGACGAAGCGCCGTGCTCGGCCGGCCAAACCACGTCTGATGCGGGCGCAGGTGATTCGGCCAAGCCGGTCTGCTCGGGCGGTGGGGATGGTCACATGCCCGACGCGGTGCCGACGGATGGCCAGTTGGCCGCCATTGATACCGGGCCTGCCAACCCAGGGGCTGCTGCGCACCCGAATGCCGGATCGGACGAGAGAGAGAGAGTCGCTCCGATTTCGCAGTCCACGAAGGTCGGCGGTCCGGCGAAGAAGGACACCCCACCCGCCCATATGGCGGATCTTGCCTTGGCCGGCAGACGGTCCCAGCAGGACCAAGCGCCGCCGGTCGTCTTCGCGGCCGCGCCACGACCTTCGTCCAGGCGCCTGCCCATCTTCGGCGTGATGGCTGACGTTGGCCTGCCGGACGGCCTGATCGGCGCGTTGACGATTCGGCCGTGGAACTGGGTGCGCCTTTCGGCGGGAGGCGGGACCAACTTCATCAGCGGCGGCTGGCGTGCCGGCATCACGCTTCTGCCCTTCACCGCAGGTCCTTCGGCCAGCTTCGAATACGGCCGCTATCAGGACGGCGACGCTAACGCCATGGCCAGGAGGTTCGGTTTTGGCGGCAGCCCGGTGCTGGAGCGGGTTGGCTACCAGTACATGAACGCGCACCTTGGGTTGGATTTCGGTTTTCGTCGCTGCGTCTTCTTCATTCATGGTGGCGTCACCGTGTTGAATGGCCAGATCCACAATCTCAATGCCGCGATTTCCGCCCCGAACCCCAATAGCAGCAACGGCACGACCGAGGTGGTCGTGCGCCAGGACCCGAGCGCCAAGGCGGTCGGGCCGTCGCTCAAGCTGGGACTCATTGTCTACATACGGTGAGGTGACAACCATGACATTCCGACTCTGCTTCATTGTCCCGGTGCTGGCCGCGCTGGCCGGCGGGTGTGCGGGCTCTTTCCAGGCCGACGTGCCCGATATCGAGATCACCCAGCGCGGGGTGAAGATGCTGGGTGCACCCCGGGCGACGTCAGCCGACGATAGCTCGGTGTCCAGCTTCTTCGCACTGTCGTCGTGCAATACCGCATGGGCTAAGCGCCTCAATTCGGACGTCCTGGTCCACCAGGTGACAATCGCTGCCAGTGGCAGCCTGCCCAACCTTGAATTCATCGACCTCGCACTTGTGACCGCGTCCAATCCCGCGAGCCCAGAGAGCCAGACTGAACTTCTGAACTATGACCGGAGCGAAACGGCGCCATCCAGTTCAGACATCGACGTCAGCATGGCAACCTCCATCGACATTACGACCCTCTGGTCTGCCGACCAGGCGGTCATCGAGCTGCAAGTGGCGGGACAATTGCCCGAACAGGACTGGACAGTCGACCTGACCCTGATCCTCTCGGGCAAGATGACCTACAACCTCTAACCAGCCAGCGCGCAGCGGCACTGTTTATCAGACCTCACCAAGGTTGGGTTCGTTGTAGAGCTGCGTGCCTTGGGGAAGTGCCCCCCCACCGGAGTTGCGTAGCAATTACGCCACGGAGTTGCCGGTTTTGTGGTATAAAAGGCAACATGATTGCCAGAAATATGAGCTTGCCGGCAGGCAGTTTCTTCCTGTTCGGGCCCCGGGGGACAGGGAAGTCGACCTGGGTGGAGGCGGCCTTGCCCCAAGCGCTGCGGATCGACCTTCTGCGAGAGTCGACCTTTGCCGAGCTGGCGGGCCACGCCGACCGGCTCGAAGCGATGGCCGACGGGCAAGCTGCCACTAGCATCATCCTCGATGAAGTGCAGAAATTGCCTGCCATCCTCGATGAGGTCCATCGTCTGATCGAGCGCCGCCGATTTCGATTCGCCCTCACTGGCTCGAGCGCGCGGAAACTGCGTCGTTCCGGCGCCAACCTGCTGGCGGGTCGGGCGCAGACCCTGACCATGCACCCTTTTGCGGCGAGCGAGTTGGGCACGCGTTTCGACATCAAACACGCTGTGCGCTGGGGGATGCTGCCGACGGTGTGGACTGGTCCCGATCCGGACGGCTACCTCCGCGGCTACGTTGGCACTTACCTGCGCGAGGAGGTTCAACAGGAAGCCCTAGTGCGCAACATTGGCAGCTTCAGCCGCTTTTTGGAGGCGGCTAGTTTTTCCCAGGCTGCGGTTCTCAACGTGCAGACCGTGGCGGCCGATTGCGCAATCAACCGCAAGACAGTGGAGAACCACTTCGACCTGTTGGAGGACCTCTTGTTGGCAGTTCGCGTGCCGGTGTTTCGTCGCCGAACCGCGCGCAAGCTTGTCGCGCACCCCAAGTTCTTCTTCTTCGACGCCGGCGTCTTTCGGGCACTGCGGCCCCGCGGACCGCTGGATAGCGACGACGAGGTCGACGGTGCAGCTATCGAGACGCTGGTTTTCGAATGCCTGCGCGCGGAAAATGCCAACCACAATCTGGGCTACCAGATCTGCTACTGGCGTACCATGACCGGAGCGGAAGTGGACTTTGTCCTCTACGGTGGCCACGGTTTGCACGCGTTCGAGGTCAAGCGTTCGTCGGTCTTTCGCGAATCGGACCTGGATGGCCTGCGGCTTTTCTGCGCAGACTATCCCTCGGCCGATGGGCATCTCTTCTACGGCGGGAACAAGCGCTACCGCTTCGACGCGATCGACGTCGTGCCCATCGGCGAAGGTCTTTCGACCCTGCGCGAGGTTCTGGGCGGCAAGCGACCTTCACGGCACAAGCGGTGACTTGCTGCGCCTGGTCGGTTGACATCCATGGCCTTGTCATACAAGATTGTGTTTGTATTACACGAGGAGCGCCATGCCTAGAATCGTGCACGCCCGTCTGGATGATGGAAGTGAAGCTTTGCTGCGACGGCTTGCTCGGGCCACCGGGCTGAGTGATTCTGAACTCCTGCGCCGAGGGCTGAGTGCGCTGGGGGCTGTGTCCGGGAGGTCGGGGCGTCCCAGGGTCATCGGCCTCGCTGCTTTTGCGTCGGGCCAGCCCGACTTGGGTTCCAACAAGCGGCATCTCGCGGGCTTCGGCAAGACATGAAGCCAGTGTTGCTCGACACGGGGTGCCTTGTGGCTCTGCTCGACCGGTCAGAGCGGCACCATGGCGTTTGCGTCTCCGCCGCGGCTGAGTTGCAGGCGCCGCTCGTCACCTGCGAGCCCGTGATCGCCGAGGCGTGCTATCTCTTGCGGCGGCTGCCTGCCGCGGTGGATGCCATCCTTCAAAATGTCGAGCAGGGGCTTTTCCAGATTCCCCTGCAGCTGGCGTCCCAGGCCGGGGCCGTACGGGCGCTACTGAAGAAGTACGCGCGGGTCCCCATGGATTTGGCGGATGCGTGTTTGGTCCATTTGGCCGAGGAGTTGGGCACCGGCGAGATCCTTACCTTGGACAGCGATTTTCAGGTTTACCG